>JAYZBF010000127.1:0-8699 GCA_036338835.1 Planctomycetota bacterium | reverse complement strand
GTGACTTTTATTAAAACCATATCCGGCAAACTTGGTGATCATATTCCATAGCGAGGATGCGTCCGATGCTCTCAATCCTCTATCAATCGCACCTGCAATAAACTGTTCATGATTTGAGCCGATGAGCTCTTCGTTTTTCTTACTGATCGCTTTAATACAGGTATATGCTTTGGCGAGTTCAATCCCTCCGATCCGATTCAAGATCCGCATCACCTGTTCCTGATAAACCATGACTCCATGAGTTTCTTCGAGAATTTCTTTCAAGACCGGATGCGAATACTGAGCTTTTTTGCGGCCAAGTTTCACATCTACGTATTCGTCCACCATGCCGCCTTCAAGTGGTCCTGGCCGATACAACGCAGCGGTGGCAATAATGTCGCGGAAATGATTCGGCTTCATCCGTTTCAATAAATCACGAATCCCACCGCTTTCCAACTGAAAGACACCTTTAGTTTCACCTCGAGATAACAACGCAAATGTTGCTTGGTCATCGAGTGGTATTTTGTATAAATCTAAAACCTTGCCAGTGGTCTGTTTAATAATATCTTCGGTAATCCGTAAAATGGTTAAGTTCCTCAAACCGAGAAAGTCCATTTTCAGTAGCCCAGCGTGTTCGACATCATACATCGACCACTGGGTAATAATGTCATCTTTGCCTGCGACACGACACAACGGCACATATTCCGTCAACGGTTGATCACCAATAACAACTGCGGCAGCGTGAGTGCCCACATTCCGCGCTAAGCCTTCGACTTTCATCGCTAAATCCAGCATCTCGCGAATTTCAGGATCGCCATCATACGTCATTTTTAGTTCAGCGCTCTTTTTCAAAGCGCCACTAATCGTGATCTTGAGCTCTTCAGGAACCATCCCAGTTATTTGAACAACGCGACCTAGCGGAATCCCGAGCACGCGTCCAACATCCTTAATCGCCGCTCGAGCGGCCAGTGTACCAAATGTTCCAATCTGAGCAACGTTGGCTTCTCCGTAGGTATCTTTCACGTATTGCATTACGTCGCCGCGACGATCTTTACAGAAATCGATATCAATATCAGGCGCCTCGAGACGGTTTTCATCTAAGAATCGTTCGAACAGCAAATCGTAATGTATCGGGCAGACATGGCTAAGGTATAAGGCATAGCAAACCAACGAGCCAACGCCACTACCACGAGCGGTTGCTGGAATCGAGCGTTCGCGCGCAAATCGGACAAAGTCCCAGCAAATGAGGAAGTAATCATTAAAGCCAAGTTTGTCGATCACACCTAATTCTCGATCCAGCCTCGCCTGAGAAATTTCTGTGAGCGAATCACCTTGCAGCATCTCAGGATTATCGGCATAGCGGTCGCGTAGGCCGGTCATACACAGATCCCGCAAATAATCCACAGCCGATTTTTCTTGTGGCACGGCAAACGACGGGAAAAACCGTTTTCCTAATTCCAAGTCGATGTCGACGGTATCAGCGATTGCTTGGCTTTGAGCAACAACTTCTTCCATTCCTGGAAACGCTGTGTACATTTCCTCGCCACTACGTAAGAAAAATTCCTTGCCTTCCATCTTCATTCGAGATGTGTCGGTCCGAAAACGCCCAGTGTTTATGCACAGCATGACATCCTGAGCATCCGCATCCACTTCATCAACGTAATGACAATCACTTGTTGCGACCATCGGCACGCCGATACGCTTGGCCACCGCTAGAGAACCTTCCAACGCCATCCGCTGAATCTCAATGCCATTGTTCATTACCTCAATGAAGTACCGGTCATCAAAGACTTTTTGGAACCACTGAGAAACCTCGATCGCTTTGTCCAGTTGAGGCACATCGCCAAACCCTTTGAGAATCGCTTGGTTAAATTCACTTGACACGCAACCACTTAAACAAACCAAACCTTCGCTGTGTTGCTCAAGCAATTGCTTATCAATGCGAGGTTTAAAATAAAAGCCTTCCAGATAAGCAGCGGATGCCATCTTAATTAGGTTTTTGTATCCTGTGCGATTCTGGGCTAAAAGCGTTAGATGGAAATTGGATTCTTTCTGAGAACCGGCTGATTTTTCAAAACGGCTATCGGGTGCGATGTAGGCCTCATATCCAATAATTGGATTGATGTCTTGCTTGCGACATTCGCGGTAGAACTCCAATGCCCCGTGTAGATTTCCGTGGTCGGTAATCGCTAACGAGTTCATTCCATGGTCTTTTGCACGCTGAACCAATTTAGGAATACTGGATGCACCATCGAGTAAACTGTAATGGGTATGACAATGCAAATGTGTGAACGGCCGAGAACTCATTAACTTCTAATTCCTTTTTCTTGGGCGATTGGCTGTGTAAGATGCGCCCCCTTACTATTCAATCCATTAAACAGCGATGCTGTGGTTGGATTTTACGCCAAATCGGACAGCATTTCCAGCTTTTGCCAAGCGGTTAATTGAGTTTAATCCGTGGAATCTATCGTTATTCGGGATTGCTGATTTGGCGAATATATTCGGCGAGCCGTGATTGTAGATCAATCAAGCTTTGCCACTTGTGGAAACTCAAGACCATACGATCTGGCCCATTCTCACTAGCCGATTGAATTAAGGAACGCATGCGAATATGTACGAAGCTCATGAGATCGACCAGTTGTGCTGCTTGACCAGGTGAAAGTCGCTCTGGTAAGCATGGCGGATCCAATATGTTCATCGCCGCACGCAATTCCGTATCGTCAGTACAATTCAACTCAAACCCCAGATCCGGTATGGATCCTACGGAATGATCCGTGCCCGATTCATCGCTCGAAATGCTCAGCCGTAAATCTTGCAAGCGTTTTGCAATCTGCTCGCGGGAACCAATCAATAATACGCTACGACCTACCGAAATTAGGTCTCCATAACGCAGAATCCGAAGTTGAATATCCTCGCCATTTACTTTGGTACCGTTGGTACTGTCGAGGTCGGTGAGAACCATACGATCATGATCTAGCTGAATTTTGGCGTGAAAACGACTTATCCGCTCATCGTTTAGCTGGATATCATTACCTTCCTCACGACCAACGGTGATCGGCAGGTCCAAATCTTGATACACATGACCACGGTCAGCGCCGTCGAGCACTCGCAGCGTTAATGATATATCGACAGGTTGCAGTTCGCTCATGGGATATAAGTCCTCGCAACCGATTATATTCGTATAACATTGAGAAACCAGTAAAACTCTTCCAAATTAGCGGAAGTTAAACCGTTCACGAATGGCTGAGGTTTCTTTTTAGACCTCTTTGGAGTCAATCCAGGACATCAGCTTACGTAGTTTCCGACCGACCACTTCAATTCCATGGTCATGGTCAAGTTGACGTCGACTCTTGAAGTTCTCGGCACCACTTTTGTGTTCAGCGATCCAATTTCGAGCAAAAATGCCTTCTTGAATTTCACTGAGAACACGTTTCATCTCTGCTCGAGTATCATCCGTGATGATACGTGGACCAGACATATAGTCACCGTACTCCGCAGTATTGGAAACGCTATAACGCATGTAACTGAGTCCACCCTGATAGAATAGGTCGACGATGAGTTTAAGTTCGTGTAAGCATTCAAAGTATGCCATTTCGGGTTGGTAACCGGCATCGACAAGTGTTTCGAAGGCAGCTTTTACCAGTTCACTAACACCACCACACAATACAACTTGTTCACCGAACAGGTCTGTTTCGGTTTCTTCAGCAAAGGTTGTTTCAATAACACCACCACGAGTTGCGCCGATTCCTTTTGCATAGGCAAGCCCCAGAGCGTGAGTTTCAGCACTAGCGCCTTCACTTAGTGCAATCAATCCGGGAACACCACCGCCAACTTCATATTCCGAGCGGACTAAATGGCCTGGTCCTTTTGGAGCAATCAGCAGCGCATCCGTTCCGGACGGTGGGTCAATAAATCCAAAGTGGATATTGAAGCCATGTGAGCACATGAGGATATTACCTGCGGAAAGATTTTCGCAAATCTGGTCACGAAAAATATCTCCCTGCACTTCATCTGGTAACAAAATGTTTATGAGATCGCCGGCTTGGGTAGCTTCAGCGAGTGAGACAGGTTCAAAGCCATGGCTTATAGCAAGATCGTAATTGGCACTGCCGGGGCGTTGGCCGACGACCACGTTACAGCCACTTTCACGAAGGTTTTGCGCTTGAGCATGTCCCTGTGAGCCGTAGCCAAGGATGGATATTGTTTTATCTTTCAACCGTGAAAGGTCCGCATCGTCGTCATAATAAATCGTAGCTGCCATCAAATTCACCTGTTGTTGCTATTGTAAATAGTCGTAAGGACTTATGTAGTTCAGATTAATACTGTTTTGTCATTGTTTATTCTGCGACTGCATCGCTGCGAATCATCGCAATACGTCCAGTGCGAACGAGTTCCGTAATTCCAAACGATCGCATCCGTTCGATAAAGGCTTGTAGTTTTTGTTCGCTACCGGAGATTTCAATCATAATTTCTGCAGCACCAACATCGACAATGCGTCCACGGAAAATATCTACTAACTCGCGTATTTCACTACGTTGCGCACCCGAATTACTACTAACTTTAATCAACATCAAGTCGCGTTCAACATTAGGCAATGCACCTACATCGGTAACTTCAACAACCGTAACGATCTTTTCGAGTTGCTTTTCCAATTGTTCTAAGACACCTTCATCGCCAATGACAACAAATGTCATACGAGACAATTCTGGGTTCTCGGTAGCACCTACTGCTAGTGAGTGGATATTAAAGGCCCGCGAGGCGAGCATACCCGAAACATGGGCCAGTACGCCGGGGACGTTTTGAACTAAAGCTGAAATGACGTGACGCATAGTGTTATGAAGGAAACAATGTAGTTAATTTGGAGTACGGCAAGCATAAAAAACCGCCGATATGCTATCTATGCATCGTAAACTGGACTTCCCGAATCGACAAGTCCTAGAAACTTCACGGGGAGTTTACCCGTGGGTTATTTATTAGTACAAGGTTTGCTGGTAGCACCTAATTGCTTAAGAACTACCATAATTGATTCAGGAATCGTTCCATCGGCAGCAATGGGCACGTCAAACGTTATCGCCCCGCCTTGCGAATTAATCGTGTCCACCCGATCTCGCAGCAATGCGTGTTCAAATCTGGAGGTAGTTCCTGCTCCCCATCCATCGCTCACCGGTAACAGCAGATGCCAAATCACTCCAGATGGTGACGGAAAGTTCTGAGGTGTCAACGGTTTGCCTATACCCTTCTTGAGTCGTTGATGAAAACCGTGGTTTTCACCTGAAGTAAACGTCTGATGCGGACATAATTTTCCGTCGATACAAAGAGATAGAATGGGGTGCGCTCCAGCGTTAAAAGCGAGCTCAGTTTTGGGATTACCGGATCGAACGGCGGCAACCCATGTGTCGATATTGTATTTTTCCTTCCTCAGCGACTCGTACGCATCTTTCATCTCAGTCTTATAACCATCGAACCACCAACCCGATACCAACGTGCCATAACGTTGTGACCACTCTCCACACACGGCAGCCCAGTTTTTAAGAAATGTCGGATTGGGTGGTTGGTTTTCACTGCGCAGAAATCCCTTGACCTTCCGCGGGTGCGACATCGGATCCACATGAGGTCCGGCAGGCTTACCGTCAATACTGGGAAGAGTATCACCCATCGCCTGAATGACTTTATAATGCCGCATCGGCGCGCGAGCGGTCATGTAAAGAATCAGCTTAATATCCCGTTTCGCCAACTCCTGACCGATCTCCATAATCAAATCACGCTTAGATGTCCACACGCCATTTTCAACACCAAGCAATTTCTCGTAGGCACTGTTGGGTGCACAGTATTTCCCCCAATGCTGACCAACAACAAAGATGATGTGATTTGCTTTGGAACTTTCGATCGCCGTAACAAATCGGGGAACGTCGAATGAATCGATCGCCTTGTTGTAAGACTCGGAATTATGGTTTTTGAATGCCTCGTAATGGAACATCAACCCGAAACCGCTCTTTTCAAGCCAACGTTGCTGGGCGCAGATTCGGGTGTTAAAACCCACAAAAATCAGGATGAACAAAAGTCCCCGTAGCAACTTCATAAAATCACTTTTCATTGTTTTCGTCCCTTCCGGCTGGGCGACTACTAGGTCGTTGGCGTTGTCGGGAAGCCTGCAGTTCTGCTTTGGTCACCACATCATCGCCGTTTGTATCCGCCGGAAGAATAAACTGCTGAACCGCTGCAGGTATTTCGGCTTTCTGTAGCTTGCCATCCTGATTACGGTCAAACCGCTGAAAGACCACATCGACGCTGGGAGGTCCATTGCCAGCCGCGGGGCGGCCCGTCGGCGGCCCTCCTGCGGGTCGTCCAAACCCAGGATTCCGAGCGGGTGGTGTGACTCGCGTCGAAGATGACTCGGGACCTGTTTTGCCTGAAGATTTCGCCAATTCGTCCTGACGCCGCTTAATACGTGTTTCCGCTGGTTGCTGGTCCGCTCGGGCCCACTGTCCCCAAACACGCAAATATTCAGGGATCGGTATCCCGCCATCATTATTTACGTCCAATGCCGAAAAAACTTTTTCGGCCAACTTGGCGTCGGATAACATCGTCGTAGCGTGTTTAGTGAATTCCTCACGCTCCACTAAACCATTCTGATTGTCATCCATCCTTTGGATGATACTTTTACCTTCATCAGTGATAATCCGATTGAGGACATATTCGGATCTGCTAACCACTCCATCTGAATTACCATCGGCAGCACGAAAAATACCCGCTCGTGCCTGCGGCGTCATATAGCGTCCCTGCTCAATATATTCTTCTTGGGAATGAAAACCGTCTCGGTTGGGGTCGGTGCGGTCAAAACTGTTCAAATAACCGTTCAGTTCTGTGATGGAAATCTCTATTTCGAGTGTTGCTCCAAGTTTTCGCAGAATGTCGATCGCCGGATGATTGTCGATCCTGATAGGAACACTACGGTCTTCGTCTGATTTCCCTGCGTTTCTATTCTTACGAATATCCGTCGCGGCACGCCGTCGCGCCGGGCGGGATTCATCAGCAGATTTGTTTTTTTGGGCGGTAGCAACGTCACCTGCTAACACTGCCAATAGTAAACAAACAAATAACTGTCGGTAACGCATCGTGTCCCTTTCATATTGACCAATACCCTCGCCTGTATTGTAACGCCGAAAATTGGCAGCGAACATTTATTTTCCTAAGCGAAATGAAGAGAATCCATTGCAACCTAGGCAATAAGGGCGGATAGTTCACCCGCACTATCCGCAAAGCCGTCGTGGGCGATGTTCATGCTTTCCAGAATGGTCACAAAGACATTCGACAGCGGTGTTTTTGCATCCAGCTGCAAAAACTGATTATGTTTGAATCCCAGATTGCGACCACCGGCGAGTACCAGAGGGTAATTGTTGTTATTGTGCGTCTTACTATTACTGCTGCCATAAAATATTAGGGTGTTGTCCAGCATCGTACCGTCCGCTTCCGGGGTATCATTCAATCGAGTCATAAAGCGAGTGAGTTGTTCTGCCAACAACTGGTCAAACCGACCAAGGTTTTTGGCTCCATCATTTTTGCCCGCACCATGGGCTAATCCATGCCAATTCCCCGGCAATCCAAGACATGCCGGGAAAGTGTTTGCAATAGTCGTAGCTCCGGCGACCTGGCCAAGCATATAAGTAGCCAAACGAGTGGAGTCGGTCTGAAACGCCAGAAAAATCAAATCATACATTGCCTGCATGTATTCCACAGGTGAACTTTGATCGGCAGTCAAGTTAGCTGCACTTTCAGCGATCGCTGGTTTGGGAACATCCAGCCATGCCTGCGAACGGTTAACCCGTTGTTCAATATCACGAACACTTGAAAGATATTCATCCAGTTTGCGTTGATCCTGTTTCCCCAGTCGGTTTTTCATCGAACGGCTGTTTTCCCGTACCAGATCGAGCCTGCTGCCCGTGTTTTCCAAAAGCCGTCGTTGGGTTTTGGATGATGCATCTCCTTCCCCAAACAAACGATCAAAGATCTGACGAGGGCTGGAAATTGCGGGAATGGGTCGCCCTTGCGCCGTAAACGACAAGGTCGTGGATCGAGTGGGTTCACCAACTCCCCCATCACTTGAAAGCACCAACGAGCCAAATCGGGTCTGTTCGCCGATGTGCGAGGCAATATATTGATCCAGTGAAATGCTGTTGCGATAGGTGGTCCCTCTGAAGTTAGCACCCGTCAGAAAGATGTCTCCGGTGTCATGCCCACCCATTTTGCGGCCTGCAGGGTGAGACAGTCCACCCAGTACGGTCACATGCTCGCGCAGCGATTCTAATGACTTCAGCGAATTCCGAAATTGAAATGTGCCTTTCTCCTGCTTCGGGAACCAATTCCACTCCGCATGTTCGGACTTGTCCGATGGTAGGCTTACGCCAAACGGAAAATATACCGACGCCAGTCGCGCAGGCACATCCAGCGCATCGTGCGCCTCGGCCATGCATTCGAGCCACGGCAAGGCGAGCGATACGCCTGTGCCCTGAAGAAATGTACGGCGATTAATGTGCCATGACTTTTGCATCGTAGAGTTGTTTCCTTTTTCAGAATGACCGACAACAGTTAGTTTGTCTTAAAAGATTCTGTTTGCACAATGGCAACCAGCAGCTTTCTTATATTGTAATTGTCTGAAATGAATTGTGCAGTAAGTCTATCGACGGTTTTATTGTCGGTCCATTCAAGCGATCTTCCTAAGG
>JAYZBF010000126.1:0-9365 GCA_036338835.1 Planctomycetota bacterium | reverse complement strand
GAGACCCTAACCCCAAACCGTACTGCTGCTAGGATTGTAAAAACTCTTGTAATTCTGATGATCCTAGTCGTGGGACCAATGGCAATGCTATCAGCCCAAGATGAAAAACCAGCGACGACAGAAGCGACGCCGAACACTGATGACGTTGAAGTTAAGTCTGCCAAAGCTCAAGCACCCAAAAGATTCAAAGTCATTTTTGAATTGAGTACCGGAGAGGTTGAAATCGAAGTTGCTCGAAAACTCGCACCTCTGGGCGTCGATCAGTTTTATCAAGCAGTGAATGATGGATTTTATGATGAATGTCGTTTTTTCCGAGTGGTTACGGGCTTTGTAGTTCAATTTGGAATCAATGGAGACCCCAAGGTGCAACAGAATTGGAAAGATCATCCCATCAAAGATGATCCTGTCTTGTTCAGCAACCGCAAAGGTACTATTTGTTTTGCGACAAGCGGCCCGGACACCCGCACCACACAAATGTTCATAAACCTTGGTGACAATTCACGATTAGACAAACTCGGTTTTGCGGCGTTTGGTCGAGTGAATAAGGGAATGAAACACATTGAAGCAATCACCGATGAATATGGCGAACAACCGCAGCAAGACAAAATCCAATCCGCCGGAAATGCTTACCTAAAAGAGAGCTTCCCCAAGATGGACTACATCCAGCGAGCGTACGTTGTCGGCCGTGATTCCAAAGCCAAATAATCGAATCGCAAAAGTAACATGCCGGAATTACCTGAAGTTGAGACAATGCGCCGTGGAATTTTAGCGATCCAAGGCGCTACGGTTACGCACGTTGAAAAAGTACGTTGCACCCGTAAACCAATTTCCATCAAGCCGACTATCAGCACGATTCGCCGCCGTATTGTTGGGCAACAGGTCCAAGCGGTAGAACGCATTGGTAAACGTGTACTAATTCGATTTGAGAATGACGATCGCTTGGTTTTCGAGCCACGCATGACCGGCCTGGTACTCGTAAGTGACCCACCCAGTAGTGCTCATCTACGATTTCGAATCGGATTTTCAAGCGGAATCGACGAGGTCTTTTTTTGGGATCGACGTGGACTCGGATTGATCTACTTACTCACTGCCGCAGAACTTCTTGAACGACTCGGTCCCGACAAACTAGGTCCTGACGCGTTGGTCGTTAATGGAGAGGACTTACATCGAATATTTGGTGCGTCAAAACGCCCAATCAAGGTTGCTCTTCTCGATCAAAAGCGGATCGCCGGTGTGGGAAATCTGTATGCATCGGAATTGCTGCATTTAGCTGGTATTCATCCCGCTAAAATGTGTCATCGCATAACGGCGCAACAATGGTCGACAATTTGTGAAGCGATGCAAACGATTCTGCAAGCCGCCATTGAACAGGAAGGCTCAACGCTTTCTGATGGAACCTACCGCAACGCATTGAATGACCCCGGTGGATATCAAAACATGCACAGGGTGTACGACAAAGAAAACAAAACATGTCCTACCTGCCACAACCAGACCATTAAAAGAATTGTCCAAGCCCAACGTAGCACGTTCTTTTGCAAGGACTGCCAAACCCACACATAGGGCTTGATAACCAGACGCAGACCGCTCGCATTTAGAACTTTAAAATTGAAAGCCATTGACGGCGGCCGGATTCAGGACTAACAGAAAATAGAGTTTATGTCTAAACTAGATCAAGTGTTTTAAATAACATCGCTCTCATTTAGATTCACCAAACCCGCATTTACATCATGTCTGACATATCCCCCTCGACATCAAACGTCCCAAATGAAGCAGGCCGGTTTGGTCTTTTTGGTGGACGATATGTTCCCGAGACGTTAACCAAAGCGTTAAACGAGTTGACAACGGCTTATGCCGAAGCCAATCAGGATCCTGTATTGGAAAGTCTACTGACAGAACTTTTCAACGACTTTGTAGGACGCCCTTCTCCACTTTACTTTGCCGAGCGATTAACCGCACATTGTGGCGGCGCTGAAATTTGGCTCAAACGCGAAGACACCAATCACACTGGCGCCCACAAAATCAATAACACGCTTGGCCAAGCCTTGCTCACGATGCGGATGGGGAAAAAACGAGTTATCGCAGAAACCGGTGCTGGGCAACATGGTGTTGCGACCGCCACCGCCTGTGCTCGCTTTGGACTGGAATGTGTCATCTATATGGGAACCGAGGATATTCGTCGCCAAGCTCCCAATGTCTTTAGCATGAAGCTACTTGGTGCCGAAGTGCGACCTGTGGAAACAGGATCACGAACACTACGCGACGCCATCAATGAAGCAATGCGAGAATGGATGAGTTCTGTCGAACATACACACTACATCATCGGATCCGTCGTCGGTCCCCACCCGTTCCCTATGATAGTCCGCGACTTTCAGTCCATCATTGGACAAGAAGCTCGCCAACAAAGTCTCGATCGTTTTGACGCTCTTCCCGACCTCCTGATCGCCTGTGTCGGTGGCGGCAGCAACGCCGCGGGACTGTTCTATCCATTTGTAGAGGATGCCGATGTGGCCATGCTCGGTGTTGAAGCGGGTGGTCGCGGGTCACAACCGGGCGACCATGCTTCGCCCTTGAGCTACGGTGAACACGGCGTTTTACATGGTAGCATGAGCTATGTGATGCAAGACGAAGATGGGCAAACATGCGATGTCCATTCCATTTCGGCTGGACTGGATTATCCCGGTGTCGGCCCGGAACATAGTTACTGGAAAGATTCTGGGCGAGTCGAATATACTTCCTGTGAAGATGATGATGCGATGCATGCCTTCGATACTCTCACGCAGTGTGAAGGCATATTGCCAGCGTTGGAAAGCTCACACGCGATTGCAGCCGCCATGAAACAAGCTTGTGAACTGGGACCTGGCAAGCGAATCGTAGTCTGCCTATCGGGTCGGGGAGACAAAGACAGTAATGAAATCGCTCGCATTAAAAAAGAAATGATAGCGGCGGCATCGACAAATCAATAACCGACAACTAATTTTTCACCTATCGCAATATTTATGTCCGCTATCGACACCACGTTTAACGAACTTCGCAGCCAAGGCAAAACGGCCTTTATCCCATTTATTACCGCTGGCGATCCCGATCTCGAATTCACTGGCCAAGTCCTCACAGAACTTGCAAAATGCGGCGCGAGCATTTGTGAATTGGGCATCCCCTACAGTGATCCGATAGCCGACGGTCCTGTGATTCAAGCGTCGTATACGCGGGCTCTAAATCAGAAAATCAAACTCAATGCAATTCTTGAAAATATTCAAACTTGGACTGCTGATTTATCAACTCCGCTTGTCACCATGGTCAGTTACAGTATCATTCATCGCCAAGGCCTAGAACGCTACGTCGCGCAAGCCAAACAAGCTGGAGTCGCTGGAGCGATTGTGCCAGATTTGCTTGTCGAGGAAGCACCTGAATTTGCGGCTATCTGTGAACGTGAAGATTTCAGCCTAATTCAACTTGTAACCCCAACAACACCACGTGACCGAGCGCTGCGAATTTGTGAAACTACGAGTGGCTTTCTCTATTATGTTTCCGTTACCGGTATCACCGGCGCTCGACAAGAATTGCCGCCGGAAGTCGTTGATCAAGTCGGTTGGCTCAAGTCGGAAACGGAATTACCGGTCTGTATCGGATTCGGGATCAGCCAAGCTGAGCAAGTCAAAATGTTATCGCAAGTGGCAGATGGAATTATCGTGGGATCTGCCATTGTCAAACGTGTTGCTTCCGCTGCGGACATGGGTAACGCAAAGGCTCTGGAAAATGTCCGAGCTTTTGTGCAAGAGCTCATTGCTGAACTCTAGATTTAGTTCTTGTATAATGCTCCCATACACAAAGGCAGGCTGCACATTCAACTTCAACACAGGACACAACAATGACTTCGACTGACCTCAATGTGGAACAAGCGGTTGCGGGGCGCTACTCAGCCGCTTCCAAGAAAACCGAACCGGCTCTTTGTTGCCCCGTCGACTATGATGCCCAATGGCTCAAAGCGATTCCCGCTGAACTTATCCGCCGCGATTATGGCTGTGGTGACCCTGCCAAATATGTACAAACGGGCGATCATGTCCTCGATTTGGGATCAGGCGGAGGGAAGATCTGTTACATCGCTTCGCAGGTTGTTGGACCTGAAGGCCAAGTCACTGGTGTCGATATCAACGACGACATGCTCGGACTTGCACGCCAATTTCAAGGTGAAGTTGTCGAGAACATTGGCTGGGATAATGTCTCATTTCGTAAGGGACGAATTCAAGACCTCACGCTCGACCTCGATCAACTAGAAGAATATTTGCAAACATCACCAGCAAATGACGCTAATAGTTGGATTGCCGCGGAACAACAAGCCGAGACCCTCCGACACACTTCGCCCATGATAGCAAATGAGAGTGTTGATGTCGTCGTTTCAAATTGCGTTCTGAACTTAGTGAGAAACGAAGATCGCGTACAATTGTTCAACGAGATTTTTCGCGTACTAAAACCGGGTGGACGGGCAGTCATCAGTGACATCGTGTCCGATGGAACTGTTCCGCAACATCTTCAAGACGATGCAACGTTATGGAGTGGCTGTATCAGCGGGGCCTTCGAAGAACATGCCTTTTCCGCTGCCTTTACCGATGCCGGTTTTGTTTCCGTTGAAATTCTCGTGCGCCAAAACGATCCTTGGCAAACTGTTGAGGGTATCGAGTTTCGCAGCATGACTATCCGCGCTTGGAAACATCACAAAACGGAAACCCCAGATGCAATCAATCTCAGCGATGAAGACTGCTGTGCCCCCAACGGCAACTGCTGCTGAACCATTCAACACCCAACAAACATATCACGTTTAGGAAAACGTCATGATTCACGTCATTGCCACTGCATACATTGATAAGGGACGACGGCAAGAGTTTATCCGTGCATTTAACGTCAACATCCCCAATGTCTTAGCGGAAAAAGGCTGTATCCAATACACACCAACCGTCGATTTCGTGAGCGGCATTGATCGCCAAATTTCACCAGAAGAAGACACTGTTGTAATCATCGAACAGTGGGAAACCATTGAAGATTTAGAAAACCATCTCGTCGCACCACACATGTCGGAATATCGAGAGCGTGTCAAAGATATGGTTCGCTCGGTTGAATTAAGACTAACCACATCCCAATTGAACTCCTAAAATGCGCGACCTGTTACCACAATTATTGGAAATCGCCGCGGGCAAACGTGACGCCGTCTATTGTCGCTTGGTCGAAACGCGTGGAAGTACCCCACAAAAACCGGGAGCGACAATGCTGATCTATGCCGATGGTTCCCAAGCAGGAACACTCGGAGGTGGATGCGTCGAAGCCGAAGTTAAACGTAAAGCACTAGGGATTTTGAACAGTGGCACAGGTGACGGAGAGATCGCTCTCTTTCAGCTCGATAATGATTATGGTTGGGACGATGGGCTGATTTGCGGTGGCCGTATGCATATTTTGATGCAACCGGTGCAAACAACGGAAGTCCGCGAATATCTGACTCAGCTGACTGAGTTGATTGTCCAATCACCCGGTTTTGTGGAGGTTATCATATTTGACCAACAAAACGAGTCCGAACCTGCCACATTGATTCTGTTTGACGAACAAGCTCAACAAATTGCCTCACTTGGCGTAACCGATGGGACACCCGTCGAATCAATTTCTGCCATGGTATCACCACTTACGGACCGACCCAAAGCAATCGCTCAGGACGGTATTGCAATTCTTCCCGTATTAGAGCAATGCCGACTGTTAATCGTTGGCGGCGGGCATATTGGAAAAGCCGTGGCAGATATTGCCTATGACTTAGATTTTGATGTGTGGGTACAAGATGACCGCGAATCAATTATCTCCGAGGATCGATTCCCGCGTGCTACCAAGCGTTTGGCCGGCAGTGTTGATCAAGTCCTGCCGGGATTACCGATTGATAATGATACGTATTGTCTAATTGTGACTCGCGGCCACAACCATGATGAAGAAGCACTTTATTACCTAGCACCGCGTGGAGCTCGATATATAGGTATGATCGGGTCCAAACGAAAAATTCGGATGATCTTTGATGATTTGCGTACCCAAGGAATATCCGCCGAAGATTTAGAACAAGTGCACGCACCGGTCGGCGTCGAAATCGGATCACAAACAGTCATCGAAATTGCAATCAGTATTTGTGCGGAACTCATTTCGCATCGTAATTGCAATGGAACGATCATAGGTCGGCCTGCAAAAATTGAGGTGCAGCGGTGAGCAGCTTTGCCATCATACCTGCGGCAGGTTTGAGTCGTCGTATGGGTGAACCTAAGCTGTTGAAAACGTACCGCCACAAACCGCTGATCCAACACACACTCGAAGCGTGGTGTCTAAGTAAGGTCGACCACGTATTGGTTGTCATTCGTGCAGATGATCATGCCCTGGAAACACTATTACAAAATATTGGGCAAAGCTTGTCATTTATAATCGTACTTGCCCACGCACCAAAGGAAATGAAAGATAGCTTTTGGGCTGGATGGAATTATTTGCAAGAGTCGTCTGCGTTGTCTGGAAATGATGTTATCTTGACAGCGCCGGCAGATATGCCGCATCTATCCAGTTCGATCATCAACCAACTCTTGGATTTCCATCCGCAGCACCCGAATTCAATCCTTGCACCGGAATATCAGGGACGCCGCGGACACCCAGCACTGTTTCCCTACACCGTAGCCCAAGCCGTTTCTCAGCTTACAAGCGAACAAGGGCTCAATGCTTTATGGGAACAATTCCCCCATCAATCAGTAGCCGTCGATACGGACGATTCATTTGGCGATTTTGATACGCCACAAGATTGGCCAGAACAATAGTGGTAATTTCAGGCGTTGTTGCGATCGCTTAACACATTCAATAGCCGGTCCAAATCATCCTGATTATTGTATGCATGGGGGCTTATTCGCAGTCGTCCGGCGCGACAACTCAATATGACGCGGTTGTCCATGCAAAGCTGACGCACTCGAGATAAATCCTCGCCAGGAAAATCAAATGACAGAATGCCTGACTGGTGGGCACGGTCTTCAGGTCCGAACAATTCAGCTCCCAAGTCGACTAACGCTGTTCGAGCGACAGCGATGTAATCGAGAATCTGCTCAGCTATCGGCGACTCTTTCGCTGTCAAGCCGAGTTCTTTTAGGAATGACACACTGGCTCCGAGGCCAATGAGGCCTACCATATTATTGGAGCCGCCTTCGAACCGAGTTGCAGTTGGGCGAGGTTGCCAGTTTATTTGATCAAAATCGAATGGCCGTTTCACTGAATTCCAACCGACCATAACAGGTCGTAAAAAATCCAAGTGCGATTGTTTTAAATAGAATATGCCAGCTCCTTCCGGTCCTAACATCCACTTGTGACCGTCAGCCGCAACAAAATCAACGTCCAGTTGCTCAACATCCAATGGAAACACACCGATGCCTTGAATAGCGTCTAAAAATACGAGAATTCCTCGTGCATGGGCCGCCGCAATTAATTCTTCCAATTGCATACGATACCCAGTGCAAAATGAGACCCAACTAACTGTGATCAAGCGTGTGCGCGCGTCACAAGTGTCCAATATCCGTTGGATATCTACAGCAACATCTTTCACTTCAACAACTCGCACCTCAACCCCTTGGTCTCGCAAATTCATCCATGGATATTGATTCGCCGGAAACTCATTACTTAACGTGACAATATTATCACCCGAATTCCAAGGAAATCCATGTGCCACGATATTAATTCCCATGGACGTATTCGGTACTAAGGCTATTTGCTGTGAAGATGTTCCTAGTAACTCGGCCGCGAGATTACGAGTATTCTCCACTTCACCTGCCCATTGAGGCCATAACGCATCCCCCTGCTCCGACGCTTGCTGCAGCCAGGTAGCCATCACGCTTGCTGCTCGACCGGACAACGGCGCTACGGCGGCATGGTCAAAATAGGCGAATTGCTCTGCTATCGGCATGCACTCTCGCATGGTTTGAGCCAGTTCGCTATTCATGGTGTTCGCAACATTCATATTAAAACCTCAACGGGCATAGAGCCCGTATAGAAAGTTTAAAAGTAGATAATGAGCAAATATGGCGACGATGCTCACCAAAGTGGCTATCAGTTGACGGTTAATTTGTATTTCATGGGAGTTTGCTGATCACAAAAAGACGATTAACATATACATATTAGGTTAATAGCAATTTTATCCACTATCGATATGGGGAAAACGTACCTTAACTTAATGTTTCAAAAAAATATTTTCGGTAGAATGGTGACATCTACCAAAAATTGTGTGAATTGATGTCGTTTTAGATGAAGCAAGTTGATTATACTTTTTGCACTAGTTGATTTTCCGTCTTGGGAGTTAGTTGAGTTAACAATCATACTTAGAGTGTTTCAACATTGAGTTAGATCACAAGGAATCCGTCGAGTGTCAAAGGTATTCTGTTTTTTTGGGTTAGCGGTTGCTCTATTAATGCTTCTAATTTTTGCATTAGATTTGGCGATTGGTATTCCCTTTTCGCGAGCAAGCATCCTAATGGACATTGGTTCCTGTATTGGCGCTTTGGGTCTCGCTGGAATTAGCTTCATGACATTGCGTGAACCTACGAAGTAAGCTCTTGGACGAGAATTATTGTTGTGCACGCTTTGCCGTTATCTCAACGGCTTGGAGTAATCCTCGAGCCTTGTTGAGCGTCTCTTCGTATTCAGCCTGCGGATCACTATCCGCCACGATTCCTGCTCCGGCTTGAACATAGATTTTATTGTCATTAATGACAAACGTACGTAGTGCGATGCAGGTATCCATATTCCCTGCGTAATCGATATACCCCACCGCACCGGCGTAAGGCCCACGACGATGCGGTTCTAGTTCATCAATGATTTGCATAGCTCGCACCTTGGGCGCACCGGAAACAGTCCCAGCGGGTAAGCAAGCTGCTAAGGCATCAAACGCATCTTTACCCTCTTGCAATTCTCCATTCACATTGGACGTAATATGCATCACATGGCTGTACCGTTCAATTACCATGACATCGGATAATTCGATGCTGCCGTAACTCGCAATGCGTCCGAGATCGTTACGACCTAAATCCACCAACATCACATGTTCTGCTCGTTCTTTCGGGTCAGCCAGCAACTGTTCTGCTAACGCTTGGTCTTCGGCAACAGTCGCTCCTCGTGGACGCGTGCCCGCTAGCGGCCTAACGGTAACTTGCCCATCCACAACTCGGCACATAATCTCTGGTGAACTGCCTACTAAAGTAACTTCTGGCGTTCGCAAGAAAAACATAAAGGGGCTAGGATTTACGACGCGCAGTGAGCGATACAGTTCCAACGGATCGACTTGCATCGCCAGTTCCAATCGCTGACTGATGACCACTTGAAATATA
>JAYZBF010000125.1:0-6393 GCA_036338835.1 Planctomycetota bacterium | reverse complement strand
GCGGACACGTGTGGGTGCTTCTACAACCGCACTCAACAACGCAAACACCCCTTGTCCCAAAAAAAAACCACACACCCCCCCCAACCACAAAACATTCCGCGACTCCAGCGAGACAATTCCATAAACCGTTAGGCGTCGCGCACCGAGTGCGCGCAACACCGCAATTTCTCCGCGGCGTTCATTCATCGAGTTGTAGATACTAATCAAGATACTGAGTCCGGACACGACACAAATCATCACAGTTAACACCAACAGCAATACTTTCACGGGCGTTACAAACACATCGAGCAAACGTCGAATTTCCAGCACGGGATAGACCGCTTGTGCCGCTGATCCCTCATTTATCGCATTCTCGACACCGACTGAAAAAATTGGATCCATATTAACCAACATCGCAGTCACTTCTCGCTTCTCCACAGGCAACCGATAATCTGAGTCCGTAATTATATGCCCGAGTTGATCCGCACCATATGGATCTTCGTTTTCTAATGGCTTCGCATGATCGGACATGCGATAGAAACCTTCCATATTGATAAAGACAGCTCGATCATTAGGAGTACCTGTTGGCTCAAGAATTCCAACTACCGTAAACTCCGTCGCGTGTGAATCACCTTCTTCAGATCCGTGCGACGGATTAATTTTTTCGCCCAGCCTCACATTGCGATCTCGGGCCACAACAGATCCCACCACCGCTTCAAAATATCCATACTTCTTGCTGAAGTCTTCGATATTACGGCCCTCACCCTGCATCGCATAGGCGGTGTCAGCTGCACTGCCATGACGCAACAAATTAAACATATCCGGTGTCGTGCCAACCACACGATAGGGACCAAAGTAATCACCTAAACAAAGTGGTATGACGAAATTTGTATACGCTGTATATTTACCCGGACGATTCCACGGGAACATCGAATCCATCTCGTTTTGCAACGTCGTATCAGCAACTAGACCCAAAATCCCGCCTAATGGCACGGCTGAACCCAGCGTGCTGATAGCTAGGGTTTGCCGAGTTGCATGTTGTTGCCCAATTGCCTTAAACGAGTACGACCCTTGATATTCTTTAAAACGAAAATCTTGGGATTTAAATTCTAGATAGTATTCATAGGGTACATTTTCGATCGGTTGACTCAAGTAAAACACTGAGTTCAAGGTGAGTTGCAACTTCCCACCTTTAGCACCCACAACAACGTTGTAGCCAAGCGTTGAATTGGCATCGAATGACTTTTGCACAACGCCAAAAATAGCCAACACAGCGACAACTAATGTAACACCCATCGCCATCGATAGCATCGTTAAGGATGAAGAGAGTAATCGCTCGCGAATACTGCGTGAGGCAATCGTAAACAAATTCATGAGGTTGCCTCCCCTGCTCCCACCGCCAATTGATTGATATCTTCTAGACGATCGATTCGCGAAAATTGGTCTGCAACTTCCATCGTATGAGTCACAAGAATCAATGCAATATTAAATTCCTCACAAGACTCTTTGATCAAATCAACAATACTTTGTTGGTTCGCTGGATCAATATTTGCCGTCGGCTCATCTGCGAGAAGCAAACGTGGACGATTTGCTAAGGCTCGAGCGACCGCCACTCGTTGCTGTTCACCCACACTCATCATTGCCGGTCGATGTCCACTGCGATCTTTTAGTCCGACTCGCTTAAGCAATGTTTGGGCAAACCCTCGGTCTGTTTTACCTTTTGCAAAGGCCATGCCGAGCATTACATTCTCAAGTGCCGTAAAGGCTGGCAATAAATTAAACGTCTGAAAGACGTAACCCATATTCGTCGCTCGGAACCGATCTCGCATTTCCTGCGAAAGTGTTTGCAATGGCAATCCATCGAATAGGATTTCCCCCGAATCGATGTTGGTGATGCCAGCGATATTATGTAACAGCGTTGTCTTGCCGCCGCCACTGCGCCCGATCAACACAACTTGCTCGCCAGCAGCAACTTCCAATTTAGGTATATCCAAAATTGGTAGAGCTGCGCCGCCAGGTTGGGTAAACGTCTTTTTGAGGTTGGCAATTGAAAGCATCGGCGAATACGGCATAAATTAAAAACAATAAGGTAATTATTAACTGTAGCACATCGATACGAATGTCGTCGGTACAAAGTTCAATATGAGATTACTGAAGATCTAGGCAAGATTGCGGAACAATCGTATCTATGCCGAGTTACTTTCGGCCATATCACGAGCATGATAGCTGCTACGGACAAAGGGCCCGCTAGCGACTTGGCTAAAACCCATTGTTTTCGCTGCGCGGCCCAAAAAATCAAACTCTGCGGGTGGCAAATAGCGAGCTACGCTTAGATAATTTTTACCTGGTTGCAAGTATTGACCGAGTGTCAAGAAATCAACGCCCACATCACGCAAGTCTGCCAACACGTCAAACAACTCTTCATGGGTTTCCCCGAGTCCCAACATCAAGCCACTTTTAGTCTGCAACGCTGGATTTTTATCTTTCACTCGCTGCAATAAAGCCAACGTCCAGCGATAATCCGATTTGGGACCGCGGACCTTGCGATACAACCGAGGGACTGTCTCAGTATTGTGATTAAACACTTCCGGAGCCGCTGCAATCACTCGATCCAACGCCGGATAGTTATCTATAAAATCCGGCGTCAACACCTCCACGCGAGCACCCGTTCGTTCACGCACTGCGGTTACGCATTGGTAATAATGCTCAGCGCCACCGTCAGGTAAATCATCGCGAGTTACCGAGGTAATCACGACGTGCTTTAACCCCAAACGCTGGGATGCTTCAGCAACGCGTTGCGGCTCATCGGATAACAACTCATCAGGGTGACCTCGATCAACCGCACAAAATCCGCAGGGTCGAGTGCAAACATTTCCCAAAATCATAAACGTGGCTGTCTTTTGTGAATAGCATTCCATGCGATTAGGGCATTTTGCGGAATCACAGACGGTCTCTAACCCCAACTCTTCCATGAGTCCAGCGGTAAAGTGATTTGCATTACTTAGTGGAATCTCCCTACGCAACCAAGGTGGCAGGCGGCGTTGCCGCACCGATGCGGTCCCAACAAGGTCTTGCCCCTGGATGATCGGCAATTCAAAACTAGTCGTCGATTCAGACACCAAGTGTGTTCCTTAAATTTCCGACAGCGGTTTCAACATGCCCCGCGTTAATAACTGCGGATGCCCAGTGTGCATATCGTAATCGCTGTACTCAAATACTTGTGCAAATGATTCTACCACTGCACTACGTAAATTTGCCATCCTAGCAGCCTTGCGATTTTCTACCATTAAGCTGCTCATCGTTCGACGCGATTGATCCACCGGCAATTGCCAGGCCGTATCGACATAACCAAACAAGCTCATATCGGGGCTGACATTGATGTAGCTTCCAAAACAACTCACATTTTGTTGTACCGATATCCCCGTAGCAGCTAACATCCCTGTTCGCCCCCATACGCTGTGCAGGCCATCATAGCATAAGGCCGTAATTCCGACTTGGCTCAGCGCCATCGACACGGCGTCTCGAACCATCGTCAACACTCGACCGGGACTCCATCCGTACCAGTGCAAGGGAACAAGTGGATAAACAGCTAACTGCCCAGGAGAATGCAAGATAGCGCCACCTCCACGAGGTAGCCAACGGGTCTGCAAATCCTGTTTTTCTCTTTCCGCTTGGGGAATCCTAATATGTGCATGCGATCCTTGACGACCAACAGTCAAGTCTAGGGCGTGCTCACAGATTAAAACCTTGATACAATCACTGCCAGCGGCCAATTCCGCAACTAACGACTGTTGCAAATGCAAATAATCTTCAAAATTGACCACACTCAGCAAATGAAATGCCAGTGTCGGTTTGACACTGTTAGTGATTATCGGATTCGTCATCGAAGACACCAATCAACTAGTCGTTTTTAATGAATCGGGATATGCTGTACTATTGTACAAATGTAGCAGGCTGTATTAAACACGTCATAGACGGTGCAGCGACCAATCTAATCGTGTGAATTATTATTATCAAGAGCTAGAGACACTGATGGCTAAGAAAAGCAAGAAAAAGAAAAAGCCTGCAGAGAAGAGCAGCTCCACGCGAATTTCGGAAAATCGCAAAGCACGCCACAAATATACTGTAATCGATACGATCGAGTGTGGGATCGTATTGCAAGGAAGTGAAGTTAAGAGCTTGCGTGCTGGTAATGTCTCAATTGAAGAAGCCTACGGCCGAGTTATGAAAAACGAATTGTTTTTAGTCGGTTGTGACATATCCGAGTACACCGAAGCTTCGTCACTGAATCATAAACGCCGCCGTGACCGCAAGCTATTAATCCACAAACAAGAACTGCGTAAACTTACACAAAAATCACTTGCGTCCGGGCATACGTTGATTCCGCTAAAAATGTATTTCAACCAGCGCGGTATTGCCAAAATTCTGATGGGAATTTGCAAAGGTAAGAAGGCACATGACAAGCGCGAAGCGTTAAAGCAACGCGACACACAACGGGGCCTCGACCGCGCTATGCGAAGCCGGCAATAACCGATTCCATCTTAGCATTCACTTGCTGATGCGGATTTCACCTACCACATCGCCAACTTTTAGTTCCGCATCTAATTCCAGTCGAGCGCGATGAAACACACCAGAGCAGGGTGCCACTGTTTCAACACTAATATCGCCGGCTAATATTTCACAGAGGCTATCACCAGCGACAACTTCACTGCCAGTCGCCATTAACCACGTACACAGCGTCCAAGATACATGGGGCAACTCAAATTCGGGGACTTTCACCAATTGCGCCATTACTTCTGCAACTCCAAGGTTCCCCATAAACTGGGATCTTCGCGTATTGGGTATTCTTGGCCTAGTGAGAAAGTTTGCCATCCCAGTTCTCGATCTATCACTGCGTAGTTAAAACCTAGTCGTGCATGATCGCTCACATCAAAACCCGTCAAACAATCTGCCGCAATAAACGCCCACAGTCGATAACCATCGGCAGTCACGCGTGAAACGACTGACAACTGTTCCGAGCTAACCGCAACGGGATTCTCACGCGCTCGATTAATCTCAACCATTTTTGCCAAGGGTTGTTCAAAACCTCTTCCGGCACCTTGCGTTAAAAACATAAATTGATGACAAAATCGACTAGCACGATGTATCGTATGCGTGTCACGCGTATCAATCCACAACAGCACACCATCACTATCTTCAATCCGGTTTTCGCGACACCACAGCGTTTCCTTTTTTCCACGAACATTCACATCCACAAACAATCCTGTATCACTATAAGCAATCCGAAAATCCGCAAAAGAGAACCGACCACCTAGCTCTCCAATTGCTGGTACTTGAAATTTCGGCGGTAATTTCACTCCGTCTGGCGCCCACTTACGTGGAGACTTAAAGCAAGGCACCGAAAATCGGAACAGCATGACTGGATCGACTAACGGTTCTTTTTGTTTCGACATTTTTCTATTCCTACTGTTTTACCTGTGCTAGCTATTCTCGTTCACGGATGCCCGCTAAGTGCTCGCGTAAAAAACCTTCCAAATCACCACGGTATAAATCCTCAACTTCGTTGAAGGACAGAATAACCGAATCTCGATTCGGACGACTCAATTCCATTTCTCGAGCGTTTCCTAATTCGGCAACTCGACCAGCAGTCGCTTGCCCTTTGAAGCCCGTCACGACCAACACTAACTTATCGGCCTTCTTTGTTTTGACTGTTAACCATGGATAACGCCCATCAGGTAAATACATATGCACGTAAACTTTGTTATTCCAGAGAAAATTGCCTTCAGGCAAAATCTCTTGCATCATTTGATACAACTCTTCCCAAACTTCCATCTTCCATTTCACCTTATGACCTGGATGAAAGCCTTTGCGCGAGAAATGCCATTTCTCACCCTGCTTTTTCCAAGGCGAAAATTTGTCAGGATTCTCTTGGGTTTTCGATGTCATCTTTTTGAAACCTCGCACAGCCGTTTCAATAAAATCCCAAAACTCCGGTGTATCAATCTCGTCATAACTATAGGCGCGAATTTCAACTTCTTGCCACTGCGCCCGCTTTTTAACTTTTACGCGCGGTTCATTGCCATACACAGGCAAATCATCCATCTGATTCAGCGTCCTCAAATTCAACTGGGAGACAAGTTCATCCCGCTTGTAGGTTCCCGGAGCCATACGAAACTTCATCTTTACCAACCATTTTTCAGCCGTGATTGCATGAAAGAACCAGCCATGGGTTTTCGTCGGTGCTGCAATTTCGACAACCGTCCGTGCACCAAAGTCCGTCTCGCTAAAATCACCTAGCTCTTGAATTCGATCTAGGGTATCCGCCAGAATCTGGCCTTCCCATTGTATGGAAGACCCATCACGTGCCACTCGGTCTTGGGTATGCCAGCGGCGACCGTTGGTCTTCCAAGGCAC
>JAYZBF010000124.1:0-5429 GCA_036338835.1 Planctomycetota bacterium | reverse complement strand
TGCTGCTTTTGACGGTCATTTGCTAGTGCGATCGGATCAGTTTCTGTATTGCTTGGGCGCTGCTAAATAACATCACGAATTAACACGAGCACGTAGATCCGGTTTATGGGCAAAAATTGTTTCCTGCGACTTGGGTCGATTATTTTTTTTGCATTCTATTCCAATGCACACGCGCTACGTCCCACATGTATGAATTAATTCCGGCATGACCAAGTAGTTGTGGATCGGCGGCGAGTTGGATGTATTTGCGAGCCAACTTTGGTTTGTCCGTGACTTCATAGTACAGCCCCAAATATAGATGTGCATAAAACGCCCGTGTCGCCTTTACTTCTTTGGTAGGATCGCCCTGCTCTACCGCTTGTAGCACATTTGCCGGAGTGGCCGTGCCACGGTACATTTCGAAAACTTTCATCATTGGAATACGACGGTCATTTTCAATTGGCAGCATGACCTTTCTAGCCTTAGCCACTCCACTGTCAGGCACCATGCACAAAAACCGCCAAACCGAATTTTCAACATCTTGATTGTGGTACGTTTGATAGAGTTCGAATTGGGACGCTCCTTGTTTGTATTGCTTCGCGTAATACATGCTAATGCCTCGTTCCCATTGGCGCGATTCAATTTTGGGGTCTAACACCACGTATCGATTGAAGTCACGGACGGATTGTTCAAAGGCAGCTTGTTGAAAGTGAATGCGTCCACGGAGGTAAAAGACAACGGCGATTGAATTGTCAAGTTTCTCGATTTGATCTAGTAGTTTGATCGCTTGCGGGAATTGTCGAGCTGATTGCGCCGTTGAGACTTGTTGCAACAACGACTTAATTTTATCTTCTTGCAGCACCTCTGCGTCTTGACAGTGACCCACAGCGCTAAAAAAGCTGGTAATTAAGTAGGCGTAAAGAATTAATTTCGGTAAGTGCAAGGAATCGAACCCCTAGTGAAAAAAAGTGTGTGTTGGACGCGTCGTTCGCCTTATTTGTATAGGGCGAGTCGATATACTAATATATTGTACGTAAATGCAAGGTCTTGTGACTCATTTGGGCGGTCGGATCTTGTATTTCAATAGATTAATAAATTGCAAATGTATGCGGGGGATTCGGTTTGATACGCAAGAGATATTTATTGTGGTTCTTGGCCGTTGTTGTTATGGCGAGCGGTGCTTTTTGCGGTCAACTGCAGGCACAGCGTCGACCTAATATATTGCTGGCGATTTCTGATGATCAATCGTTTGCCCACAATTCCCAAATAGGTGCTGCCCAGATATCGACTCCAGGGTTTGACCGCATTGCCAAGGAGGGGATTTGGTTTGTAAATGCGGTTGCGGCTTCCCCGGGGTGTAGCCCATCGCGTGCTAGTTTGTTGACGGGTCGCTATCCTTGGCAAAACCAACAAGCGGGTACACATGCGAGTTCGTTTCCAAGTTCACTCAAGACCTATCCTGAATTGCTGCAGCACGCCGGGTATCATGTCGGCTATACAGGTAAACCGTGGGGTCCTGGGAATTGGAAAATTTCCGGACGCACACAAAATCCAGCAGGTCCGTCCTTTGATAAACACAAGGCAAAGCCACCTGGTGCTGGAATTAGTAACAAGGATTATGCGAACAATTTCAAGACATTTTTGGAGTCGAGGCAAGAAGATCAGCCGTTCTGTTTTTGGTTTGGCGGTCACGAACCGCATCGAGGGTTTGAGGCTGGGATCGGTACTCGTTTAGGGAAAGATATTACCAAAGTCGATGTCCCGTCGTTCCTACCAGATGTTGAAACCGTTCGTTCAGATGTGTTGGACTATTATATTGAAATCGAACACTTTGATTCGCACCTATCTAAGATGATTGACCTGCTTGAAGAGTTAGGCGAGCTTGATAATACGCTGATTGTAGTGACGAGTGACAATGGCATGGCTTTTCCGCGGGCTAAGGCGAATTGTTACGAATATGGAATTCATGTTCCCTTGGCAATCCGTTGGGGCGATCGTATCAAACCAGAACAGTCGTTCTTGGATATGGTTAGTTTTGTTGATCTAGCTCCTACTTTTTTGACCGTCGCTGGTGTTGTCGTGCCATCCGAAATGCAGGGACGTAGCTTAGTCGAAATATTTGACAATGGGACGCAATATGAGCAAGCCACAGGGGCGGACGCAGAGTTTGTGTTTAGTTCTCGTGAACGGCATTCGTCCTCGCGGTATGATAACTGGACCTATCCGCAGCGGGCGATGCGGAGTAATCAGCATTTGTTGATTCGCAATTTCAAACCCAATCGTTGGCCTGCCGGAGATCCACAGAAGTATGACAGTCCCGAACAATTAGGACCCGAACATGGTGGTTATCATGACATCGACGCTTGTCCGACATTGACCGTTTTGGTTGATGGCCGAGAGGAATCAGAAATCGGATCTTTTTTTCACTTGGCCGTCGACCATCGACCGGCTTGGGAATTGTTTGATATTTTAGCGGACCCAGCGTGTTTGAATAATCTGATTGATCAAAAAGGAAATCGCCACTTACAAACTCGACTGCAAAGAAAAATGCTTAGCTTTCTAAAAGAAACAGGTGATCCTCGAGTGGGTGGTGATGGTGATATTTGGGAATCCTATAAGCGATATAGTGCGATCCGGAAATTCCCGGCACCGGATTCTGTGTCACGGTCTAAATAATACTAGATATCCGTGAATTGACGTTCAGACGAGAGGCAGATCCATGCAGCGTGACTTCATTTTAATCGCAACGGCGCTTTGTTCTTTTGTAGCTACTGCTGCCGTCGGTGCTGCGGATAATGGATCCAACAAAGCTTGGCAGCGTCATACGATTGATGATTCATCGGTTGGTGCTGATGGTGCTCGTTTGTTAGATGCCAACGGTGATGGACGGCTAGATTTAGTAACGCCTTGGGAAGAAGGCGGGGAAATCCATATTTGTTTACATCCGGGCGATGTAGAAATTGATAAACCATGGCCGCTGGTAGTCGTCGGGCGAGTTGCGTCACCTGAGGATGCCGTACTAGTGGACTTAGACGGTGATGGGGCTGTGGACGTTGTCAGCAGTTGTGAAGGTGCAGTGCGGAGTATGTTTGTGCACTGGGCCCCACAGGCGAAAGAGGATTATCTTGACGCAACGAAATGGGAAACAGGGGTGATTTCCGTTACCAAGTCCAAACAAGCTTGGATGTATGCTCTGCCGATGCAAATTGATGGTCGCCATGGAATTGATTTGATGGTGGCTTCCAAAGGGCAGCAAGCAAGTGTCGGCTGGCTGCAGGCGCCATCCAATCCACGTGACCTAGACGCTTGGAAGTACCATCGTTTGTACGACGCAGGTTGGGTCATGTCGCTCATTGCAACCGACGTGAATCATGACGGTAAGAATGATGTCGTGGTTTCTGATCGGAAGGGACCGAATCGGGGCGTGTTCTGGTTGGAACATCCAGGCAGGAAAATTAGTTCCGCACCGCATGTATGGGCAGAACACCGCATTGGTGGAAATTCGCATGAGGTGATGTTCATAGATGTCGCGGACGTTAACGGTGATGACCGTGAAGACATCGTGGTAGCTACGCATCAGGCTGAGATACTTCTATTTATGCGGCAAGCGGATTCGCAACAACCTGCATGGAATCGCGCAGTAGTGCCAGCTCCGTATGGCTTGATGAAAGGCAAATCTGTAGTAGTTGGAGACTTGAATCTCGATGGTTTGCGAGACATTGTTCACAGCACAGAACCCAATTCAGGTCCACCTCGACCTGGTGTCACTTGGCTGAAGAATCTAAATACTGCAGGCTCTCAAAAGAGACTCGATTTTGAAGTGCAGCAAATGAGTACTCTAGCCGGCAAGAAGTTTGACTTGTTACAGGTCATGGACGTGGATCACGACGGCGATTTAGATGTGATTACATGTGAAGAACGCGATAATTTGGGGCTGTTTTGGTATGAAAACCCCCATCGTTAGTAGCATAAGTGGACGTCAAGCCAGTTGTGTTGCAAGTGCGGCGTCTTTACCGGAGGTCGAGCAGCCATTGTTCGTGTAGTTTTTGCAGCGCGGTGACACGTTCGGGGTGTTGTGCCGCGAGGTTGGTCAACTCGCTAGGGTCCTCGTCCAAGTTCACTAGAAACAGCTTGTCAGCGCTGGTGAGCGGCGCTTTTTTACTGGTGTCGTTCGGGTTGCCAAGCAGTTTCCAGGGACCTTGTCGTACAGCCCAAGCTAGGTTTTTGCCTCCCCCTGTTTGCCAATGAAAAACATCATGCGGGCTCTTTTCACTGTTTGATTGAATCAGCTTGCTAATGTCAGTTCCATCGATACGATGTGCTGGCAATTGAATTCCGGTTAGATTGGCCAGTGTTGGCAGCCAGTCACAGGCGGTAGCCAGTTGTCCGCGTACTTGATTTGTTGGAATGTGTCCTGGCCAGCTGATAATCGCAGGCACTCGGATGCCTCCTTCAAATAGACTGAATTTTGCACCGCGATAAATCCCAGCGCTGCCGCCACCGCCAAAGGTGCGAACTTCTTGTGAATGGCCATGGTCGGATTGATAGACGATGATCGTGTTTTTGAGGATGTCAAGTTCTTCGACTTGAGCCATTAGCTTGCCGATCATTTCGTCCATGGTTGAGACCATCGTGGCATACCTGCGTCGGGGTTCCTTGAGGTGTTTGTAGGCGGCACGCCATTTTTCAGTTCCTTGCAGAGGGTAATGCGGAATGTTCATGGCAAAATACATGAAGAATGGTTTTTCGGATTTTTGCTTCATGAACTGCGAGGCTTGCTCTACCATGAGTTCCGGAAAATATTGTCCATCCCGCCACACTTCTTGGCCATTGAGATATAAGTCGTGGCGGTTGGGTCCATTCCAATAAAAGAAATGCGAATAGTTGTCAATGCATCCGCCCATATGTCCGAAGGAGTATTCAAAACCTTGGTTGTTAGGCATCGTATCTTTATTAAAGCCCAAATGCCACTTTCCAATGTGTGCTGTTCGATAGCCAGCGAAATGGAACATCTCAGCCATTGTGATTTGTGAACTTGGCATGCCGCTTCCACCAGGTTGCGAGGAGACGTTACCGGGCACACCTGCGCGTTGTGGAAAACGACCTGTAAGAACAGCGGCGCGAGATGGCGAGCAGACGGGGGCTGCTGCATAGAACTGGCTAAAGCGAACGCCCTGCGACGCGAGTTTATCTAATGAATGGGTGATGAGATCTTTGGCACCATAACAGTTCAGATCGACCGTACCCTGGTCATCGGTATAGATCAGAATTACGTTAGGCGGTTGTTCGCTAGCGGTTGTGCTGGAAATGAACCGGCTCAGCACCAATAATGTGAAAGCCAACAATGAAACGGTACGAGAGAATAGTTTATTCATTTTCTTTTGTTTGCCATATTTCGTTAGTGGAAACGTCAAAAGCGGTTAGATTACCGCCTCCAAAACAGTAGGTAT
>JAYZBF010000123.1:0-7793 GCA_036338835.1 Planctomycetota bacterium | reverse complement strand
TCAGCGGCAACTTCTTCAGCTGCATCTTCTTCAGCGTCAACTTCTTCAGCGGCAACTTCTTCAGCGGCAACTTCTTCAGCGGCAACTTCTTCAGCGGCAACTTCTTCAGCGGCAACTTCTTCAGCGGCAACTTCTTCAGTGGCAACTTCTTCAGCGGCAACTTCTTCAGCGGCAACTTCTTCAGCGGCAACTTCTTCTGTTTTTGCGGGTGTTTCCTCTTCAACACGTGAGATGGAACCGTCGTCGAACCCTTGGTCTTTTTCCATTTCGCGTTGACGTTGAGCAGCTCGTAAAGCAACTCCATCAACTTCAGTACTTTTTTCAACGATACGCACTAAGTCCCAACGTTTTGTTTTACTTCGACGAACGCTTTCGATGATCTCAACAACATCTCCTTCGCCCGACGCGTTTTCTTCATCGTGTACATAACAAACAGTCTGTTTACGAAGGAACTTGCCATAGAGCGGATGCCGAACGAGTCGAGGAATTTCTACTCGTCTGGTCTTATCCGATTTATCGCTTTTGACGATTCCGATTAGTACTTTCTTAGGCATGATTTGTTTTACTAACGATTAAAAAGGGAGGTATTGTATCTGTTGCAATTTTGTATATTAAGGATTAACTATTCTTGTCCGTCGTCTTGCACTGCTGTAGCCACTGATTCGTCAGCATTTGTTTCAGCTTCAGTTCCATTGGCTAATTCTTTTTCGCGTTGTACGGTTTTGATGCGTGCGATAAGTTTACGACTGCGAAGCAACTCACTAGGTGCGTCAAGTCGTTCAGCTTGAGCTTGTACGCGTAATTCAAACAAGCGTCGGCAGGTATCGTCGAGGACCTGTTGTAGGTCGTCGTCGGTCAAATCTCGTAATTCTTTTGTTTTCATAATGATTTTTCCAAAACCGCTTTGTGTTTCCAACAATTACAACAAGGGCGGCATGTTGTTCATTCAAAATTCTATTTGGATTGCGTGTTAAACAGGTCTTCGCCGAACCAACCGTACTTTGACCGGCATTTTGTGAGCTAGTCGAGCAAAACAGACACGTGCCTGTTGTTCACTCACTCCACCTAGCTCGTATAAAATCGTCCCAGGTCGAACCGTTGCGACCCATGCGGATGGTTCACCCTTCCCTTTACCCATTCGAGTTTCTAAGGGCGTGGATGTAATGGACCGGTGGGGGAACATGCGAATGTATAGTTTGCCCGTACCGCCACGAATGTATTGCTGTGCAGCAATACGTCCAGCTTCAATAGTTTGTGCTTTGATCCAGCCCGCTTGTAATGCCTGCAGTCCAAATTCGCCAAAGACGACCTTGTTACCGCGAGTTGCATTACCTTTTATGCGACCTCTTTGCACTTTTCGGTGCTTGATCCGTCTCGGCATCATTGCCATCGGATGATTCTCCCAAATAGGTACCTTGGTTAATCCAAACTTGTACGCCAATATGTCCTTGAGCCGTCCAGGCTTCAGCAAAACCGTAATCGATTTTGGCATTGATCGTACTTAATGGAATTGATCCTGTTATTTGTTTTTCTCGGCGAGCCATCTCAGCTCCACCTAGTCGACCCGCCATTTGGATTTTGATGCCCTTGGCACCAGCATCCATAGTTTGCTCCATAGATCGTTTCATCGTTCTACGGAAACTGGATCGTCGGCTAAGTTGTTGGGCAATATCCTCTGCTACTAACTGTGCCATGATTTCTGGTTTGGAAATCTCTTCGATTTTCAAGTTAATGCGTCGACCGACCAAGTTTTGCAACTCATCTTGCAACAACTCAATTTCTTGACCCTTCTTACCAATAATCAAACCGGGTCGAGCAACATGTAAAATTACTTTTACTTCGTCTCGTGTGCGTTCAATTTCAATACTGTCGATTCCAGCATTACGATATTGTGTTTTCTTGGGATGGTTCTTAATAAAGTCCCGAATCTTGGTGTCTTCGATCAAGAGACCAGCAAAGTCTTTTTTCGAGGCGTACCAACGACTCTTCCAATCACGGACGATACCAGTACGGAAGCCGATAGGATTTACTTTTTGACCCATATTACTTTTTGCTCTTGTTGAGGTTTTAAACGTTTATGTTGTTTTTGTGTTTGGTTATTAAAATGTTAGTCAACGGTGTTGGTATCACTTACCTCATCACCATCGGTTATTGTTTAGTCATCGCTACCTAAAGTGACTTGAATATGAGATGTTCGCTTAAGAATGGTATGAGCCATCCCGCGCGAGCGAGGCCTCATCCGTTTAAACATTGGTCCGCCATCGACTCGTACATCAGTAATCACCAAATCTTCCGGACGAACCATCTGGGAATCAGACGATTGATCAGGGTCCATGGCATTGCCCAATGCACTTTCAATCACCTTTTTCAACATTACAGCGCCGCGCTGAGGTTGATATTCAAGGATACTTAATGCTTCGACGACAGTTTTGCCTCGTACAAGATTTGCCAACAGGCGAACTTTACGGGCACTAATGCGTGCGTATCGATGAATTGCTTTGAATTGGTTACCAGCCATGGGCAGGGGACCTTTACTCTATTATTTACGTTGTTACTTTATTGCTTACGTTGTATTAACGGTTATGACCACGGAATGTTCGCGTCGGAGAGAACTCGCCTAATTTATGACCTACCATATCTTCGGTAACAGTCACTTGGAGGTGCTGTCGACCGTTGTGAACCATAAAAGTAAAACCGACAAATTCAGGCACAATGGTGCAAGCTCGAGCCCATGTTTTGATAGGCTGCTTGGTTCCAACTTCGATTTGTTTACTCACCTTTTGGTAGAGTTTCAAATCGACAAAGGGACCTTTTTTCAGTGACCGACTCATAGTTGACCTTCAGTATTTACTTAACGAATATGTTTTGGATTAAAAACTAGGTTGAATAGTTAACTTACTTCTATTTCAGTTTTAACTGACCGTATCGACGTGAACGACGACGACGGACAATTGCTTGATTTGACGGTTTACGTCGTTTACGAGTTCCACCACCCTTGGCAGGAACGCCTGTTGGACTTACCGGGTGACGTCCACCTTTGGTACGACCTTCACCACCACCATGCGGGTGATCGACAGGATTCATCGCGGTACCGCGAACATGTGGACGACGACCCATCCAACGCTTACGACCAGCTTTGCCCAACACAACCGCACTGTGATCACCATTACTGACTTTTCCAAGCGTTGCTCGGCACAAAATTGGAACTCGGCGTATTTCGCCACTCGGGAGTGACAATTGAGCCCAAGTTCCTTCACGGGCCATCAAAGTTGCGCTTGTCCCAGCACTACGGCACATCACCGCACCGCGACCCGGATATAATTCGACATTGTGAACAACCGTGCTTAACGGAATGTTCTTGAGCGGCATGCAATTTCCAACTTCCGGCGGTGTCTTTTCACCACTGATAACATCCATCCCAGCAGCTAGCCCTTCAGGCGCGATGATATAACGCTTTTCACCATCGGAATAATTCAATAGTGCGATGCGAGCACTACGATTTGGATCGTATTGGATAGAATCTACACGAGCCGAAATTCCATCTTTTTGGCGATAGAAATCGATCAAGCGATATCGTCGCTTGTGTCCACCCCCGCGATGACGAACAGTAATTTTACCTTGGTTATTACGACCGCCATTCTTTGTGATTGGACGCAACAAGGATTTCTCTGGCTTATAACCCGGTGTCAATTCAGCAAAATCGCTGACTGATGCACCACGGCGACCAGGAGTTGTTGGTTTGTATTTTCGAATGCCCATTTTTTACTGCTCTATTCTTGATTCACATACTTAGGTGACAAACACCATGTGGCTATTAATATCTGTAATACCTATAAGACTTGTGTTTCCACACTAAAAGAATTCGATTTCACCATGTTCAGGATCCAGCGTCACAATTGCCTTCTTCCAACTTTTTGTTTGACCTAACCGATGGCGGTAACGTCGATTTTTGCCTTTGCGATTTTGAATTGCAACCTTGGTCACTTTGACATTGGGGTATAATTTTTCAATCGCTTCTCGTACAGAAATCTTGTCAGCCAATGAATTAACTTGAAACGCATACTGATTGTGTCGAGTACTGCGATGAATCCCCTTTTCCGTCACCAATGGACGCAAAATGATCTGGTGAGGTTCCAGTTCGAGCCTTGATTTCGGTTGTCGGTTATTAATATTTGCGTGAGCCATTTTTTAACCTGTTATCTATGTTGCTTGGGAAGCACTGATTGAAGCGTTCAATTCTTCAACAGCTCCCGTCGTCAAAACTAGTTTATCGACTTTCAACACGCTCAATGCGTTTAGGCCTGAAAATGGTGAGACATCCACTCGGCTAATGTTCCGAGCGCTTTTGTAAATGTTAGCGTCATGATCCTTGGTCGTGATCAGAGCGCTTTTGCCGTTTAGATCGAGCTTGCCAAGTAACTCAGCCATTGCTCGAGTCTTGGGTTCGTCCATCGCTAATCCATCGAGAATTAGGATTTCACCATCTTGAATTTTTGAGGCGATCGCCATGCGAGTTGCAGAGCGGACAGCCTTTGCCGGTAAGCGGTAATAAAAGCTACGTTGCTTCTTAGCAAAAATATGACCACCACCACGACGGATACCACTGGTACGATGACCCGCTCGAGCGTTACCAGTACCCTTCTGGCGGTACATCTTTCGACGTGAACCAGCAACTTCTGATCGCGATTTAGTCGCGGCACTGCCTTGACGGTCGTTGGCCTGATACATCAGAACAACATCATGCAGCAGTTGTTTGTTAATCTTCGGCGCGAGTTGGTCGGTGTCGATATCGACACTACCTGTTACATCACCCGATGTGTTATATACGTCTAACGTTGCCATTTTTATGCCCTTTGCAGGCTTACTGTTTATTGTTGCTATCTTTTATTGTCTTGTTTGTTTGGTGTGCTCTTGAACACAACCTGCTACTGAATTAACCAACGTGATTTGTGCCACTGACAACAACGTATCCACCATTAGGACCAGGTACCGAACCACGTACTAATAACAAATTATTGTCTTCGTCGACTCGAACTAAATCTAGGTTTCGAGAGGTAACTTTAGTACTACCAAACTGCCCCGCCATTCGCTTTCCTTTGAAAACGCGACTTGGAGCAGCACTCATTCCAGTACCACCGGCGTGGCGGTGACATTTTGTCACACCATGTGTGGCACGTTGACCGGAGAAATTATGTCGCTTCATAACACCAGCGAAACCACGACCTTTACTGAGGCCAGATACGTCAACCGATGTTACTTCCGCTAGGTCTGCCACGGTGACTTCTTGGCCAACTTCATAGCCATCCGCTGATCCACGAAGTTCGCGAACAAACTTTTTGGGTTCACATTCAGCTTTAACCGTTGTTTCAATCCCTGCATCAGCTTGACGCTGGGAACGCTTGCTAGCCAATTTATTGCTCACATGACCGCGCTCACTGCGGCGAGCTTGGCTTTGATTTCGACGTTCACCCTGAGGACGCTTTTTATCTTCATATCCCAACTGAATGGCTTCATAGCCATCGCATTGTTCTGTTCGAATCTGCAGTACATGACAGGGCCCGGCTTCAATTACCGTTACGGGAATTGCTATCCCACTCTCGTCGTATATCTGCGTCATACCAACCTTACGGCCGAGTATTCCTTTAGTCATCGCTTTGTCCTCATGGTGTCTACCTCTAGGACTGCTTACCACTGTTTTCGTGGTAACAAGTTACCTAGAAAGGCTTCCGTCCATATAATTTATTGTCTCGATTGTTTTGTTTTAAGATGCGCCAACAAGCGACATCCAAAAATTTAAATTAACACATTGCTTCTGCTGGCAAAAACTCGACCAACATCACAACTACATTTTATTGAGCTGAAGACTTGATTTTGATATCAACACCAGCTGGTAAGTTCAACTTGTTCAAAGCATCAATCGTCTTGGATGTTGCTTCAACAATATCGATGATTCGCTTATGAGTGCGAATTTCAAACTGCTGACGTGATTTTTTGTTGACGTGAGGTCCTCGAATGACGGTGTATCGTTCGATTCGAGTTGGTAATGGGATGGGTCCGTGAACTTCCGAGTGGGTTCGCTTTGCTGTACCTACAATCTCCTGAGCACTCTGATCCAATATTGCATGGTCATATGCTTCCATTCGAATGCGTAATACTTCAGTTTGCTTAGCCACTGCGTGTGAAACTCCTAGTTAACGAAACTCAACATTTCCTTACGTGCAACACCTTAAATCAAGCAGTGTAACCCACTGATGCAGTCCCTTTCCAACTTGGAATAGACTGTCAATTTAGGCTTACTACCGCCACTCAATAAACTATTGTGTCAAACATTCGATATTACGCCTGTTTTCTGGGATCGTCAACAGCGAGAGTTCCAAAAAAAACCAAATATTTGTAGCTGTAAAATCCCTAAATGGCCCATGATTTAGGATCTCAGACAAGATTCTCAATTAGAACCCAAATTCGCTCAAATCTTCTGCCGGCGCAGGCATGTAATTCAGTGGCGCAATACTACATCCGGCGCGACCTTGACTGAGACTCCGCATCGCACTGGAATATCCAAATAACTCCTTCAGTGGTACATGGGCTTCGATTTCAGTTCGATCCCCATACGCCTCTGTAGAAACAATCATGGCACGCCGTTGTTGCAAGTCACCAACAAAATCTCCTAGATAATCGGCTGGTGTTCTAATGGATAAGCGCATAATGGGCTCAAGCAGTACAGGTTTACCATTTTTTAAGCAACGTTCAAAAGCATCTTCCGTAGCAATACGAAACGCAATGTCGTCAGACCCCTCTTCGGCAATTTCTGCGGCAAGTACCGTGACTTTTAAACGCATCAAGGGGAACCCAGCAATGACGCCTCCGCCTGAACCGCGATTTCGTAATGCGTCAAATGTTGCTTCAAGACAATCCGGCGGTAGCGAATCTGGGGGGAGTTGATTAGCCACCGCCAGCCCGTGGGTAACCTCTTCGTTGGGCTCCATGCGGATAGTAATTCGCGCATATTTTTGCACACCGTTCATCAGGCGATTGCATTCGCCGGTGACTTCAACTTGTTTTTCAATCGTTTCTCGGTAACTAACCTGCGGTTTGTGAAAACGGACGTTTAATTTGAACTCTCGCAATAAACGATTCTTTACCACTTCTAAATGCAACTCGCCCATTCCTCGCAATAATGTTTGCCCAGTATCACCGTTGAAAACTTCTAGCGTAGGGTCCTGTCGCATCAACATTTCGAGTGTATTTTCGAGTTTATCGCGCTCCGTTGTATTCTCAGGCTCAATCGCCATCGAAATAACCGTTTCCGGAAACTCAATGGATTCCAGTAGAATCGGATCGCTTGCGTCGCATATCGTATCTCCGGTGATGGTGTTCCGTAGTCCCACAATACCGACAATATCACCTGTTTGGACTTGGTCAATTTTTCCCTGTGGGTCTTTGCGAGTGGCATAGATTTGCCACAGTTGAGCAACGTTGTCCTTCTTATCTTTTCCGGGGTTGTAGATTCGCGAATTGGCCGCGATTTGTCCGGAATAAATTCTCGCCCATGAGATATCACCAGTTTTAGCTGGAACGACTTTAAACACTAAGCCACAAAAGGGTTCGTCGACGGCCGGCTTGCGGGATACGACTTGCTCGTCTTCTTCTTGTTTGCGACCGGTGGAAACAAGTGTCCCTGTAACTGGAGGTCGATCCAGAGGGCTGGGTAAATAGGCTTGAACGGCGTCTAGAATTGGCTGTACTCCAATACCGTGCAGCGCCGACCCACACATTACTGGTTGAAAAGACTG
>JAYZBF010000122.1:0-5452 GCA_036338835.1 Planctomycetota bacterium | reverse complement strand
AAACAAAACGCGGTGTGTGAAATTACCTTGGCCATCATTTTCCAGAGCCCAAACTTCTTCTTCGTCTTGGGTGACAATGGCTCCAATATCCAAATCGCCATCATTGTCATAGTCGGCAACCGGCACGTGTACAATTCCAGGACGGGTAATGATCTCTTTATCACGATAAGAGTTGTCACCTATATTTTCGAGAATCACGACACCGCCGCGTGCGTAACAAAAAACGGCTACTACTAAATCCGTGTCGCCGTCGTCGTCGAAGTCGCCAAACTGCACGTCAGCCACTCGACGAACATCCCGCAGCAGCACTCGCCGCTGGTAACCCTCATCAACCTTTTCGAACAACGTCACTGTGCCGACCAGCTCATCCGATGGCATCAAGTCACCCAAAGTCGAAACGACGATATCCAGATCACCGTCTTGGTCAACATCAACAACCGTTGCGTGAGCAGGCGCAATTAGCTTATCACCTATCAGGGTTTGATCCCACTTATATCGAACCGTTTTGTTCGACAATACGTCATTGAGAGCATCTGGATTCGTTTCAAGTTCCTTTTGAATATCAATTTCTTCGGTACCGCGATAGTGATAGGCGGTTACCGTATTTTTCGAAGCGTCGCAAACTAGGACGTCCTGCGTGCCGTCTCCATCAATATCGATCACCTGGACATTAGTAATCCGGATTTCATGAGCCGCTACCGCGTTGTCCAACGGTACGTTATTGACTTGCAGCAACTCAGCAAATTCAGTCGGAATGTGTTTTTTGACGGGGACAGAGATTTGACTCCAATGCACATCTGGATGCCGAGTCAAAATAGGAATTTCCGAGTTCAGCGCCGGCTCGACCCCCATCATCCCCCAAGTCACCGCCAAAAGACCGCACAAACAGAACAACAACATCGTTACCACACTAGGTCGATGCAGCCTGTCACTCGAATCGTCAAGCACCACTTCTGAATTATCTACTGCCGGTTGTATGTCGTCAGATGCACACATTCATTCGCCCATTTTTCGCTGCACGGATCCATTTAAACACCGTTGATATAATCAACTTCGTACGTGTATTGCACTACTAATAGTGTACGACATCAATATCGATAAGAGCATACCAATCTCTCTACATTTATGCCATGCCGCGAATGAACGTGAAGGATCGCGGGCTTATGCGTTTAGATCATGACGTGGTTGTTTCCATTGAAACCGGACCGGGAAACCAACATCGCAGGATCCAGAGTAGCGATCCGGTGAACAACAACATACCGTAAATTGGAAGAATCCAACCAAAGATCATTGGGAGACTAATGAGCATTGCCAGCAGCGCTACAACGGTGCTAACAACTTTCGTTCGACTTATCACACGCACGAGCAAAAATAGCATGCTCAAGGTGAGCAATACCGCCAACACGGCGCCAACACGCCAAATCGTGTCCCGCAACTCCAACCCTAAATACTTTGCGCTGAAATCATAATTGTCATCCAAATATTCAAAGTCAAAACGATCATATTCCGCTTGGAACTCCGGACTATCAAAATCTAAGTCGAATCCAGCGACACTCGCCAAACCCGTCGCTTCGTGGCCGTCAAAACGACCGTTCATCGCGCCACCATAATCACCGGAACGAGATTGCGCAGATTGCTGCTCCTTGTCCTCGCCGCCACCGCCACCCATGCCACCCATACCACCCATGCCACCGACCATGCTTTGCGTAGCGCCGTCGTTTTGGAATGAGAATTGGTTGTTGGCTTGAGGCTGTTCAGTTCCAGGTCGTCCACTCTGTATTCTTTCAACTGAATCAACAATGTTCCCGTTTCGCGATTCCAATTCGACTAGCTGCTGCTTCTGATAACGCTTAAATTGTTCTCGCTGCTGTGAGAGAGCGGAATTAGAATTTGCATGATTATCCTGAGGCAGATTTGCATCAAGACCCGGAAGTTGCCCTTGAGGGGCCGTGTTTCTCTGCTTTTGCAAATCGTCTAACTTATTGCCTTTGCCTCCTTCATCTCGATCGTAAAGTCGTCTATTCGATTCACCAGGCTTACCTTCTCCACTTTGCGGCGCTAACAGACTATTATTCCTAAACCAATCTCCGTCAGCTTCCTTCCTGCTGCTCGGTTTTGCCGTTGAAGTTGCCTCCGGCACGTCAAAATTACTTCCTAATTGATTTACCGCATTTCGCGAAAATCCATTGGACTGTTGTTCAAAACCTTGTTGTAATCTCGCTCGATTATCCAGCATCAACTCTTCAGTTTTCTGATCGACACTACTGTCTTCTACCAGATCAAGCACTTGCTCTCCCAGCTCCGCTAAACCCTTTTCGTTGCGTCGGCTAATATCGCTTTGGTCCGAGTACTTATTCAAATCGGTTTTGGTTTGCAAGCTATTGAACAAACGTATTTTTTCATAATCATTTCCAGACTTTGTTGCCCGCTTAAGCTTTCCAGACACTTCCGCATTCACAACAACGGCCTGTCGAGATTGCAATTCATCGTTGGTATACCGCGAAAGGTCACGTCCAGCAAACATTCCCCACCCACTGTCCGTTTGATGATTTAGCGGCTCAGCGTCTCCACCAAATCCATACCAATTATGTCGTTTCGGCAAATACAGCTTCAAGAACAACTTTTCTGCGTGAATATTTGTTGTAGTAATAAATGGCAACGAAGTCATTGTTCCATATCGCGATAAAGCTGTGACTCGCCCAGCGTAATGAAGCACAACTCGATATGACAAATCGCCCGCATTCGTCTTAACGAGCGGAATACGAATTTGCCCATCGGTGACAACTGGTTTAACGGGTTCTCCGGCTACCAATACAGACCACAATTGAGAGGACGGGGGGAGTTGGATTTCAAGAAACTGCTCTTTTTGATTGTCGACTAAGAATTCAATCTTACCGCGGTAAGTTCCCGCATAATCAACAATCAACGACGTAGTTGCCATGCGGATTTTTGCTTCATCTTTATCGACGATGTCTCGCGACTGCGTCCTAAATTCCAGTACCGCTTGATCCACAGCGCCTTGTACGACAAACGCCTTCAAAACTCTTTCGCCGATAACGTCCGTCAATTGTCCCCATTGTTCTTGCTGCCGATTCAAAGCAACAACATTGGACATCGACTCCAACACCTCTTCGACAACATCGCCGCTGCTCTCAAGTGAAATATACTGTTGCTCCACTTGGGCATTCTCGACAATCGGAACCGGCACCTTATTACTACCGCCTGGTTGCCGATCATTTTCGACAAGCACGCTATATTCGCCAAGAATTTCATCTTCCAAATACAACGTGACTCTAATGGGCGATTGAGGGTCTTCACTATCCAGGGGTGTCTTATCGATTTGCCGGACATACAGTCCCCGTATGCGGCTATCTTTTAATCCAGCTGGTAACAGAAAGCTAACTTCTTGGATTCCGGCATCTTCGATTTTATACGACAGCAAAATAGTTTCTTCGATTGATCTATCTGTGATATTTGCATTGGAAAACGTCGTGCACGTCACTTTAGGAGTACGTCTGACCAATTTAAAACGGGCGGAGTAATTCTTGCCTGTGAATTTCAACGCGGTCCGTGCCATCGTGCGCTGACTCTGCTTGAGCCACGCGAACATGGTCGCCATCGATACCGATTCTCCTTGGGTAACGTCGAGCAACTCAATATTGAACGACGGGTCCGACAACAAGACGGTTTGTCCTCGCTGGCTCGTAACCCCTGGAGTTGCAATATATGGAACATCGGTTGTCATATCCTGTAGTTTCCGTTCCAACATTCCTTCTATAAGGACGTTCAAATTACCGGTCACTCCCTGAGACAATAATATCGTGATCAGTTGGGCTGGGCCGCCAAGTGATTCGACGGGTGTAGCCGACCAATCGACTAACGACGCCGTCCTAACTTGGCGAATCGCTAAGTCCGCGGGAACAATCACTCGAACTTGGTGAATCGGCCTTTTCTGAATGTTAAATTGCACCTGAGTTTCTAATGAAATCTGTTGTGGTGAAACTCGGACCAGCGAATTAATATTTGCAGATACGACCGTGGTCACTGGTTTCGCGGTGAATTGCAAGTCGAACCCAGTTCCACTGAATCGATACGCCTGCACAACTCGCACTCCCAGTGGATTAACCCGATTGGGCGGTTGAGCGATTTTTGCAATCGCGTCATTGACATCATCTCGGTTAACACCTTGTGTCTGGGTAACAAACAACTCTAACGAAGGACTTCGGCGAATCGTAATCGTGCCCTTTTGAGAGACGGCATCTGGAACAGATACTGCGGGTACTGTGAACGGATCACCCGCTTTCTTGGGCAAACTACGGTACCGTAACAAACCTAGATGGAGCGTCACTTGGTTTTCGGCGGGTTCTAACAGCTCAACGGTAACACTTTGCCGATCGTTTGCATCCGACTGCACTTCCCAACTGCGGATATTCCCACCCGTCACTTCCGCCACTCGATATTCTTTAGGTACGACGAATCGAAATATCTCTAGTTGACTATTTCTAAATTCCAATCGCACTTGCCAATCAACATACACGCCATCTTCTTGCACATCCACGAGTATTTGTGAATCCGCGATCAGATCCCGATCTGCTCCGCTTTGCGAAACAATCGACCGCCAGCGAAAATCAAATCCGCCATCTAGTTTCAACGGCGATTCTACCCGCTGATTATCCGCGACGGTATTCAATTCAGCAGTGCCTAAATGCCCATTCCAGCGTATTTCGGTATCCTTACGTGGCACATTCAACACTAACAAGCCACTTGCGCCAATCGGCAAACTACCTTTCGCCAATCGCCACCCGCCTTGCCGTTGCACTTGCAGCTTAAAGCCGACCCGCAATTCATGATGACCTCGTCCCTTAATGAATAAAGTATGACTATTGCCGCGGCGAACTTGTTGCGGAGCTGCATTCACTGCTTGTTGCGCCGGTCCATTGGCTGGACCTTCGCCATTAAGTCCGCGGACTTGGATTTGCGCCGGTAGTTTGTCGAGAGTTGCATATTGCAAGACAAGTTCATTCAAGGCCAATCCAATGGCGACTTCACGTCCACTGAACACCTCAATTCCCAAAACGCCTTCAATAAAAATGCCGTCGTCATCTAACAAAGTGCTCTCATACTTAACGGAACTAAAAGCATATTCGACAGGCAGCACTTCATGCTCCAACGGTAATTCTGGATACGCCTGACGCCACAATTGAGAATACAACTCTAGCGGAATCAAAAGCTGATCTGCGGGAGTTCTCTTTGTTGGAAATTGAGCAGGGTCATAGGGCACGATGACAGCATCTGCGGGAACTTGTACTGTCTGCACTTCTTCATTCGGTTCATTCTGCTGTGCATCCGCAACACCGCTAAACAGCAGCGACGCGAGCAGCAAACCGCAACCAAGTCCAGTGATTCTCGCAGTTCGTTTTCGAAACCAGCAGACGCCAGGTTTAAGCAAATG
>JAYZBF010000121.1:0-10121 GCA_036338835.1 Planctomycetota bacterium | reverse complement strand
CTTACACGTAACGAGAACCAGTTGGGAATTGCCGCCATCGCTGATGACCCGTTGAGCAATCGCCGCGACCTAGTGCAACAGGCCAACCAAAAGGCATCCAATAACCAAGTCACTCGAATCGCGGGAGCCATCATTCACCGCATTACACAGCACGACGACGAAACATTCGAAGTAGAGCTACACCAACGCGACCGTGAAAACGACGGTAGGCAAATAACGCTCGTTGTCGATCAAGTGTTTGCTCATACCGGATTTCAGCCCGACAATTCCATTTTTCGAGAACTACAAGTTCACCTATGTTATGCAACTGAGGGGCCCATCAAACTCGCCGCTAAACTACTGGACCACGGATCCGACGATTGCCTTGATCAATCACCCGTGTCCGCAACAGATCTAATCAACCCAGAACCCAACTTTTACGTCCTTGGAGTTAAAAGCTACGGCCGCAATTCAAACTTCTTGTTCAGCGTGGGACTACAACAAATAACACAGCTGTTTCAAATCATTGGGGGCCGCAAAGACCTCGACCTTTATGCCACAATCCAATAAATCCGTCATGGCAACAAAAAAACCTGCCATTAGCCTATCTCATCTAGATGAACTTTGGTTTCAGGTCAGCGGGACACTTTGTAATCTCACATGTAACCACTGTTTCATCTCCTGCAGCCCCACCAACAAGAATTTTGGCTTTTTATCGCTGGCAGCTGTCCAAGCATCGCTGCAACAAAGCGTAGAACTCGGAGTTAAAGGCTATTACTTTACTGGTGGAGAACCATTTCTAAACCCTGAAATAACGGCCATCCTCATCGCCACGCTCAAGTTTGGTCCTGCGACCGTGTTGACCAATGCAACCGTTCTCAACCCAGATTGGATCGACGCCTTGGTCACAGCATCTCGAGCAAGTCGCTATAGCCTTGAATTCCGAGTCTCAATAGACGGGTTTGACCCCGCTACTAACGACCCGATTCGCGGTGAAGGAACATTTGTACGAGCCTTGGCAGGCGTACAGCAACTCGTCAAAGCCGGCTTCCTACCAATCATCACGGCGACGCGCACCTGGCCAATAGAGGAGGACCGTACCGTATTGGCCAAATTCATCGTGACTCTCAAGGAAGCTGGCTATGATCGTCCACGTATAAAACTGCTCCCGGCCTTGCAAATCGGTGCAGAAGCACAGCGCAGCAGCGGGTATACCGACGCACAACGGGTGACATCAGAAATGCTCAACGAATTCGACACGTCGCAATTCGTTTGTGAGCATGCTCGGATTGTCACAGATCGAGGAGTCCACGTCTGTCCTATTCTGATCGAAGAACCCGATTCGATACTTGGTACCGATTTACAACAAGCAACACAAGCAGACTTCGCCATCACGCACGGTGCCTGTCTCACTTGCTATCAATACGGAGCAATCTGTTCTAATCCCTCGCTGGGTCTTACGAGTGGAGATGCTTGATGACAACTAACATCGCGCTATTCGGAGGAGTCTACAGTAACTACTTAGCACTCGATGCGGCTATTACTGACGCCCGTAGCCGCGGAATATCCGACCTGTACTGTCTCGGCGACCTCGGAGCGTTCGGCCCGTTTCCAGACCGCGTATTCCCTCTTCTTCAGCGCCATAACGTTCAATGCATTCAAGGCAACTACGACGACTCCATTGGCAACGAATTAAATAACTGCCAATGCGGTTATACCGATGTCCGCGATAACTACTATGCGAACATAAGCTATCAATATACGCAGCAACATACGAGCGCCGATAACAAAGCTTTCCTGCGTCAACTACCACGCACCCGCATCATCCAAGTCGAACAAACTCAAATCCTGCTCTGCCATGGTAGCCCCCGAAAACTAAACGAGTTCCTCTGGGAATCAACGTCACCCGATCATTTCCTAGAACCGTTTTTCGCACAACATAACGTCGACGTGATTGCGGTGACGCATACTGGCATAAAGTGGCAAAGGCAACTCCCAGGTGGACTATTCGTAAATGTCGGCGTTCTTGGTCGTCCAGAAAACGATGGCACGACCAACGTCTGGTACACCATACTTGAAGTGTCCGGTAGCAAAACCGCTGTTGAATTTGTTCCAATCGAGTATGATTATCAACAACTTGCACAAGACATGCAAAACGAACAATTGCCACGCGAGTTTATTGACACAATCAATACTGGCTGGTGGACTACTTGCTTGGAAGTCCTACCACAAAAAGAACGAACCATTGGCAAGCACTAGGCTTTCCTAGTAACCGCTAAACTGATTATGCGCCCCCAACAAATCTTTGTCACTTTAATCATAACAGCCATCGCTGGATTTGCTCTGGTCGCAATAACCATCACCTACATTGATCAGCCGCTGTGGATCGATGAACTTCATACCTCGTGGACCATCAATGGCGGATTTGCCGACGTCATTCCCCGCGGAAACGCCGGGAACCAAGCGCCGCTGTATTACTTCATTCTCAAAGCTATCACCGAACTAGTGGGTTCCTCAGAATCCGTACTGCGATCGTTTTCCGTAATATCAACCATCGCCGGCATCGCACTCATGACAGGCTGGGGAGTGATGAAAAAAGTGCATCCGCTGTTACTCGGCTCTGTCATGGTAATGTTCGCTACCGACCGTTGGGTAACTCTTTTTGCGCTCGAAGCGCGGCCGTACGCATTTCTAATGTTTTTGACAATCCTCCTGTTCACTCTACAAACCACCCGCATTCAACATTTTCCATCTAGGGTTTTAACGGAAGTCATGTGGACACTCTGTGCAACGGCAATGTTCTACACCCATTACACAGCACTACCTATCATTGCCGTGTTTTTTCTAACGCGGGTAATCTTCCGTAAAGCCAACCAAATAAATATCAAATTCCTGCTGTTGCAATTCATCACAGTCGTCGCCTTTGCCATGGGCCGGCTGGATCACTTTGCGTCCGTTTTCGCAATGCGCGATAACTGGGCAACGTTTATTAAGCCGGAGCGGGCCACGATTGAAGGACTAGCTACCAGTTTTCCCTTAATCGCCTTAGTAATAATTCCCTGCGGCTTACTAATACTTGACCACCTCCTACCAAAACCCCGGGCAAATGCAAAATCGAAAAATAACGACGAACACACAGTGAGCGATTCCAGCATCAAAACGCTCCTCATGTGGGGACTACTGCCGCTACTAGCCGCTTGGATTTGTACTCGGTTTGCATGGATCCATTGGTTCTTCCCGCGGTATTTGATAACAATCGCTCCGGCGTTTTATCTATTATTTTATGCTGCCATCAGTCGCCTTCAGCAACCCGTTATCAAGACTACGGGCTTTCTAATTGTAATCTGTGCGTGGAGCGTTCTTGGACACAGTGTCGCTGAACAATATAGAGAAGACACGGTGGCGGTGAAACGCGAGTCCTGGAAACAAATCGTGGAACACTTGAACGCTCAAACCGGCAGTGGCAATGTGTTGCTGATGTCGGGACTCATCGAAGATCCACAATTAGCGGCGCAACAGCAACAGCAACAGCAGCAACAGGTAAAATCCGGCAAAGTGCCGCTGCAGCAATATTGTCAGTTCCCAGTACGCGGTTTGTATAGTCTAGAACAGCGTTGGAATGTCACAGCTCTGAGTTCTACTGATACCTCAGCAGCCGCATTGCAACCCTACTTGGTGGCACCTCGCACATGGGTAATTGTCCGCGGTTCTCACCGAATTCGCCAATGGGAACAATTAACACAACAGACTTTCCACAAACAACAATATTCTCGAATTGAGTTCCCTGGCAACGTTGCCCTGTTTACTTGGAGAAAATAAGGCCGCCACAATCGATCGTTTAGGGTCTGTTTAACATATAGCTTACAACAAGATATTGGCTAGTTACGACTAACCATAATTCAATTCCTCGGGTAAACTCACAATTTGGATATTTCTCCTCGAAACACACTTTGACAAACGTATCTAACCATGCCTGTCGATCGTACTGAAGAACTAAAAAAGATCCTGCAACAGCGAGTGATGGTACTCGATGGCGCTATGGGTACGACCGTTTTTTCCTTAGGTTTTGACGAACAGACAATCCGTGGGGAACAATTCAAAGATCATCACAAAGATGTCAAGAACTTTGTCGACCTAATATCCATCACGCATCCGGACACACTAACGGACATTCACCGCCAATTCCTAACGGCTGGCGCGGATATCATCGAAACCAACACCTTCGGTGCTACCAAGATAGGTATGGCCGATTTCGACTTGCCAGATCTCGTTTACGACCTGAACGTCGCCGCGGCAACATGTGCGCGTCGGGCTGCCGATGAATTTACAAATGACAATCCTGACAAACCACGGTTCGTCGCTGGGTCCATCGGCCCCACTACAAAGACATGTTCGATTTCCCCCAAAATCGAAGACCCTGGTTATCGCGAAGTCATTTTCACCGAACATGTCGAGTCGTACTACGGTCAAATAACAGCGTTAGTCGCCGGAGGCGTCGACATCCTGTTTCCGGAAACAACTTTTGATACGCTCAATCTCAAGGCATGCCTATTTGCAATCCGGAAATATTTCCTCGACCACAACACGTCCATGCCAGTAATGGCTTCCTTTACCATCACGGATGAAGCTGGGCGGACATTGACTGGACAAACCGTAGAGGCGCTGTGGAACAGCCTGTCGCACTTTGACCTGTTAAGTGTCGGCATCAACTGTGCTCTCGGTGCGGAAAAGATGCGGCCTTACATCGAAGAGCTGTCACGACTGGCGCCTGTCCACATAAGTTGTCACCCCAACGCGGGGCTACCAAACGAATTCGGTGGTTTCGACCAAACACCAAGTGAAATGTCTCAACAAATTGGTGCCTTCCTCGAAAACCGCTGGGTCAACATCATCGGCGGCTGCTGTGGAACCACGCCGGAGTATATCGCAGCGATAGCCCAAGCTGCTGAGAATGCTGCGCCACGGGAAATCCCCACAGTCACTCAATTAACTCGCCTCAGCGGCCAAGAAGCTCTAACACTAAGATCGGATTCCAACTTCCTGATGATCGGTGAACGTACCAACGTGACCGGTTCCAGAAAGTTCGCTAGGCTGATCCGCGACGAACTCTATGAAGAAGCTGTCGACGTTGCCCGCCAACAAGTTCTCGGTGGCGCCGCCGTCATCGATATCAATATGGACGACGCTCTGCTCGATGGCGAAGCTGCGATGACTCGGTATCTAAACCTAATCGCTGCGGAACCAGATATCGCCAAAGTACCGGTCATGATTGACAGTTCGAAATGGACCGTCATCGAAGCCGGACTGCGCTGTCAGCAGGGTAAAGCGATCGTTAATTCGATCAGTCTCAAAGACGGTGAACAGGAATTCCTCCGACGGGCTCGCTTAATTCGACAGTACGGTGCTGCAACCGTCGTGATGGCTTTCGACGAAGAAGGGCAAGCCACTGAAACATCGGAGAAGGTACGGATTTGCAAACGCGCTTACGATCTACTGACCCAACAAGTTGGATTTCCAGCGACGGATATTATTTTTGATCCGAATATATTGACCGTAGCCACCGGTATCGCTGAACACGACAATTACGGCGTAAATTTCATCGAAGCAACTCAGCAGATCAAGGCGTTGTGCCCGGGCGTAAAAATCTCTGGCGGAGTCAGCAATATTTCGTTTTCCTTCCGTGGCAACGATGTCGTACGTGAAGCGCTTCATTCCGCATTTCTATTCCATGCGATTCAGGCCGGGTTGGACATGGGTATTGTCAACGCTGGGCAGTTAGAAATCTATGAACAGATACCCAAGGATCTGCTCGAGTGCGTGGAAGATGTGTTACTCAACCGCCGATCGGACGCCACAGACCGTTTGCTTGATCTCGCCGAATCGTACAAAGGGCAGGGGACTCGAGAAATAAAAGAAGATCTCAGTTGGCGTGAACAAGATGTTGCCGCACGGCTATCGCACGCAATGGTCAAAGGCATCGACACTTTTATAGAAGAAGATGTCGAAGAGTACCGCCAAACGGTGGATCGCGCGCTGCAGGTGATTGAAGGCCCGTTGATGGCTGGCATGTCAACGGTCGGCGATTTATTTGGGGCGGGACAAATGTTCCTACCTCAAGTGGTAAAATCGGCACGCGTCATGAAAAAAGCAGTCAACTATCTGCTACCGTTCATGGAAGCGGAGAAACTCGAGAGCGATGGCGATGATATTTCCCACCGCGCGACCATACTTTTAGCAACCGTCAAAGGGGACGTACACGATATCGGTAAGAACATTGTCGGGGTCGTCTTGGGCTGCAACAACTATCGCATCATCGACTTAGGCGTAATGGTTTCGAGTGAACAAATCCTTAAAACCGCTCAAGAAGAAAACGTTGACATCGTTGGGCTTTCGGGGCTCATCACGCCCAGTTTGGACGAAATGGTTCACGTTGCCAAGGAAATGAAACGCCTGCAGTTTGACGTACCATTATTAATTGGTGGTGCTACAACCAGTGCACGCCATACTGCCGTACGCATCGCGCCTGAATATGATAATCCCGTTGTCCATGTTCTTGATGCATCTCGTAGCGTCGGTGTCGTTGATAAATTATTGAACCCTGAATTGCGGAATGGATATCAACAGAGTAATCTCGAAAAGCAAGCCGAATTAGTCGCTAGCTTTGAAACTCGGCAACTCAAATTGGTCAGCTACGAAGAGGCATACGACAATCGCTTGAAAACCGATTGGTCTGAACTCGATATATTCACGCCAGAGTTTATTGGAAATCGAACCATCGAAAGCCAATCTCTCGATAGTTTGCGAGACTTCATCGACTGGACGCCGTTCTTCATGACGTGGCAACTCAAGGGGAAATACCCACGTATCTTCGAACATAAAAAACTCGGGCCTCCCGCACGCGAGTTATTCGAGCATGCCCAGCAACTTCTCGACGACATCATTTCACAGCAGCTATTTCAAGCGACCGCCGTCTACGGATTTTGGCCAGCCGCCAGTGTCGGTGACGACATCATCGTCTATACGGACGAATCACAAAATGAACAAAAAACAATCTTCCATGCACTACGTCAGCAAACGCGCCGCAAGGGACAAGATTACTTCCGTTCCCTGGCTGATTATGTCGCACCTCGGGAGTGTAACCGCTCAGATTATATCGGGGCGTTTGCCTTAACGACGGGCAACGGTGTCGCGGAACTGGTCGCTCAGTACGAGGCCGCAAGTGATGACTACAATTCCATTATGGTTAAAGCACTCGCTGATCGGCTCGCCGAAGCATTTGCCGAATATTTGCACCAACACGCACGGAAATGTTGGGGGTATGACAAGTCTGAGAATCTTACAAACGAAGAGTTAATAGCGGAACAATATCGAGGCATTCGTCCCGCCCCAGGCTATCCCGCTCAACCAGACCACACCGAAAAATCGACGATCTGGGAATTACTGGAAGTCCAACAAGCAACCGGCATTGAATTGACCGAAAGTTTAGCTATGATGCCGGCAGCGAGCGTCAGCGGATTGTATTTTGCACACCCCGAAGCTCGGTATTTTGCGGTCGATCGGATTGGCAAAGATCAGCTAGAAGATTATGCCCAACGTAAAAACATGCCGATCGAAGAGGCCCGCCGCTGGCTAGGACCAATTCTGTAGGCTCCGCTATCTTTCACAATCCAAAGATATTCGTATGCCTTTGATTGTCGTTTTATAATATATCACTACAATGTGAGAGCCGGACAAGCCGGCGTTAACAATCCTATAAATTCAACCGGTGTCGGAACGGATAAAATCTTACACCACATTATTATCTGCAGGAGCAGCCATTACTATGACTCAATTTCAAGCAGCCCGTCGTGGTGAAATCACCCCCGAAATGGAATTTGTGGCAATTCGTGAACAACTCGAACCCGAGTTCATTCGCGACGAAATTGCAATCGGCAGAATGGTTATTCCCGCCAACACCGAACACCTCAAAATGGGTCTAGAACCCATGGGTATTGGCATCGGTGCAACTTGTAAAATCAACGCTAACATCGGAAACTCGGCGGTCACCAGTGACAACGAATCCGAGCTTGAAAAACTACATACGGCCGTCCATTATGGTGCTGATACCGTGATGGATCTCTCCACCGGTCATAACATTGATGCGATCCGTGAATCCATTATTGCTGCTTCACCCGTTCCGATCGGTACAGTACCGATGTACCAGATGCTAGAAGAACTCGGCGGCGAAATTGAAGCCATGCGTCCACAACACTTCTTGGACATGGTTGAGCATCAAGCACAACAAGGAGTGGATTATATGACCGTCCACTGTGCGGTCTTGCTCGAACATCTGCACCTAACAACCGAGCGAGTCACCGGGATCGTTAGTCGGGGTGGCTCATTGATCGCTAAATGGATGATGGTTCATCGCAAGCAAAATCCACTGTATGAATCGTTTGAAGACCTTTGTGACATCATGAATCACTACGATGTAACATGGAGCTTAGGTGACGGCTTGCGTCCTGGTTCAATCGCAGATGCAAGCGATGAAGCCCAATTTGCAGAACTCGATGTGATGGGCGAACTCGTCCAGCGTGGTTGGGACAAGGGCACGCAAGTCATGGTGGAAGGTCCTGGACATATCCCGATGGACCAAATCGAGATGAACGTCAAGCGTCAAATTGAAGTTTGCCAAGGTGCCCCGTTCTACGTACTTGGCCCACTTGTAACCGACATTGCTCCTGGCTATGACCACATCACTAGCGGTATCGGCGCGTCCTTAGCTGGTTGGGCCGGCGTTGCTATGCTCTGCTATGTAACTCCCAAAGAACACCTCGGGCTACCCAATAAAGATGACGTTCGTGAAGGCGTAATCGCCTACAAAATCGCCGCACACGCCGCCGACATCGCGCGACACCGGCCAGGTGCGACAGACCGCGACAACGCACTTTCCAAAGCACGTTTTGAATTCGATTGGAACGAACAATTTCGATTATCACTGGATCCCGAAACTGCGCGGCGGATGCACGATGAAACGTTACCGCAGGACTCATTTAAGAGCGCTCAATTCTGTAGCATGTGTGGTCCGAAATACTGCAGTATGAAAATCACTGATGATATCCGTAAAATGGATCTCAGCCCAGAAGGTATCCAACCTCTTGTTCAGTTAGAACAAGGAGCAACCGATCCCTCTTAAGTTGCATTGAATGCGCATAAACAACTCCCTAAAACGGAGCGTAAAACATGCCCGCTGACACTGGATCAGAAATAATCCCGAGTGCGAATCGAACGACACGCCGCAAAACGCACTACCTGTACTCCTACACGCACGTATTTGCGCGCGATGACTGGTTTGTAAATCTGATATTGGGTAGCCTGTGCTTTTTCATTCCAGTCATTGGGCACCTTGTCTTTATGGGGTATCAGTATCAAGTCGTAGAAGGATTTATCCGGCGACCCAACGAGAAAATGCCTAAGTTTGACTTTAACCAATTCACCGAAATGTTAACCCGCGGGGTCTACCCATTTGTCGTGTCATTGATACTACAGTTCTTGATAGTGCCTGTATTTATTATTATTGCCCTTGTTGCAATGGTAATCCCCACGATGTTCGACCGCGGAGACCAACCACTAGTAATGATGCTTGTAGGGATTTTCATCGGTTTCGTAATAATCATCGGTATATTTGCAATTCACCTAATCATGGGGCCTTTGATGTTGCGAGCAGGCCTTTGTCAATCTTTCAAAGAAACATTTGATTTCCGTTGGATTCGCAGTTTTGTGAGAATGATGTGGTTAGAGGAAATCATGTCATCGTTATTCCTCATGATTTCAAGCTTCTTTGTTTCAATCATTGGAATACTAATGTGCTTTGTTGGCATTTACCCCGCAATAGCACTGATGGCGTTAGCAATGTCACATCTCACCTATCAACAATACGCCATATTCCTTGCAAATGGTGGTGAGCCCATTCCCCTCAAGGAAGAAACTCCATGCTATCCCGTTGAGCAACCCCAGTAATCTATAAACATTTCAAGTCTATCGATGACCTTGACAGCAAAATCGACTAGAATGGCTTGTCACACTCAGCCATTGCTCTACAGGCCTAAAACATCATTCATAGAATACAGCCCAGCTGATTGTTCGGCGACAAATTTCGCTGC
>JAYZBF010000120.1:0-8488 GCA_036338835.1 Planctomycetota bacterium | reverse complement strand
CACCCTCGGCCCGAAGAAGCGATGAGTGATGGCTATCAATCCCTGACACCAGAACAATTCGAAGACACCATAGGCCGCTGCCGTGGTATCGCCGACGCCGTCGGCAAGCAAATATAGATGCTGTCGAGGCAACATATTTATGACGACCGGTCGTCGTTTCCAAATCTGGGTACGGTTTCTGCCAGACGCAGGAGCTGATTGTATTTAGCTAAGCGTTCACTGCGGACGATCGAACCAATTTTGATTTGGTCTCCCGCGGCTGCGGTGGCAAAGTCCGCCAACGTATCATCTTCCGTTTCACCACTGCGCGCCGACACTATCAATTTCATCCCAGCTCCCCGCGCCACAGCCATCGTTTCAATCGTCTCACTGATCGTCCCAATCTGGTTCACCTTGACCAACACACTGTTCGCCGCACCGCACTCAATCCCCTTTTTCACGCGTTTCGCATTGGTCGTAAACAAGTCGTCACCCACAATCATAATGCGATCACCTAGCCGCGAATTTAGTTGTTGCCATCCCTCCCAATCCTCTTCGGCCAACCCATCTTCGATACTAATAATAGGAAACGCCTCGACCCATTCTTCCAGCATGTCAATCATTTCGGCACTTGTTAGTACCCGTCCACCGGCGGCTTGTAAATGATACATCCCATCACGGTAAAAATGAGTTGCAGCTACATCCAACGTCATCGCGACTTGTTCACCGGGAATCAATCCCGCTTCTTCAATTGCCTGAGCCACGATTGCCACTGCATCTCGATTGTTAGTTAATTTCGGGCCATAACCACCTTCATCGCCGACCAAGAATCCCTCATACCCACGCGATAGCAACAATTGTCCCAAACATTTATAAACTCTCACGATCCACTCGAGGCAAGTCGCATAATCCGCCGCACCAACTGGTGCAATAAGCACATCTTGGAAATCCAAATTCCCACCGGCGTGTAATCCTCCTGAAATCATGTTTGTCTGCGGTAGTGGAATTCGCGGCGCCGGAAACAACTCTGGCGAATATCCAAGTTCCACCGTTTGCTCAACAATAACGTGATGCAAATGCTGATAAAGTGGTATACCCTGCGATGCTGCCCCAGCACACGCCGTTGCTTGGGATACCGCGATCATGGCGTTCCCACCGAGGTTGCACTTTTGCTCCGTACCATCTAACTCTAACATCTGACCATCAACGATTTTTTGGTCAGTAGCGTCCAGACCGCACAGTGCCGCATCTATTAATCCATTGACATTTTCAACCGCCTGCAATACCCCAAGGCCACCATAACGACTTGCATCACCGTCGCGCAATTCAAGCGCCTCAGCAGCACCGGTAGACGCCCCTGAAGGAGCAATCGCTCTTCCCACCACACCGGAGGCTACATGCACTTCCGCTTCCACTGTTGGCCTGCCACGGCTATCCAGAACCTCTCGGCCAACCACTCTTGTTATTGAACTCGACATAACAACACAATCGCTCCTGTAATTCATTTCCCTAACGAACTATCCAACATCTAAGAAAACATATCTCAAACAATCTCGGGATCCCAGACATTCTCAACACGTTGGACACCCTCAAGCAATAGACGCTTGCCAAGCCGCCTGACAGTTTCTTGGTGTTCAGGATCTGACAAATACTCCACCGGGCTTTTTCCATCTACTCTAGCGACCAAGCACGCACCAAGATTTGTACAACTGCGCCGCTCAATTTCCGCTACCACTGCTGCGCCAACTCGCGGCAACAGCACTCGCTGATACTCTTCAACAAAAAGCTTCGCCATCTTGGCATATTGGCCAACTAGGGACGACTCACGAATCGACTTAATTACTAGATGCGTTAGGAAGAATCCCAAATCAAAGGCCGGATCGCCGTAATGACCAACTTCATAATCCAACAACATCAACCGAGTCACTTCGGTATCGTCCACCAACATATTCTTGGGGCTAAAATCTCCGTGCACAAGACAATGTCGATGACCAGCTAGGTCGGACACCAAACCGTCAACTGCCGGTAGCAGTGCGGGGTGAACTCGAGCAATTTGTCGATAATATGGATCGATTCGCAATTCTTCGAAAAACCTTTGGTCTCCAACTTGTTCGGCTATTTCAGAATCTTCCCACGATCCGCTATGAAGTGTCCCGAGTAACCAACCAACACTTTTAAATATTTCAATGTCGAGTTCCCCTGCAAGCAAATCCTGCTTCCATTCTCTAGCATTGCCTTGCATCGCCGTCATTGCGTAAACATAATTCTCGCGATCTTCAAAAAGTATTTCTGGTACGACGCTGTGGCAGGTCAGCGCATGGGATTTATCCGCCAACATCCGGTTACTAATTTGCAGCACATCCATTTCGCGAAGCACTCGCGTCACACTGCAAAACCATGGCTGCTCGACGGCCAGTTGCTCCCGCGCCTGCTTCAGGACCCAAGGCTCTTTGTCGTCAGAAAAATCTACCAACAACACCCGATTGGAGACACCGCCGAGTAACTGTCGAACCTGTACGTCACTCACACTAGCAACAACTTCTTGGTCGACTAAATACTGCCCAACCGTATCAACTTCTAGAATAAACATGATCTCACATTGAACTCTGGCGCCTAATGGTTAACAGAACTTTTCGTCGACGATTCTGAACTTCAGGTAAATCTCGTGGCGGGTCGATTACCCTTTCCACCAAATATCTGCCACTTTACTTGGTGTGTCACCATAAATCGCTGCAAATGCCACATCAAACTTAGCACCATTTTGCAATGCCTTTTTTAAAGCGTTAAACCGCTGCGGATTCGCCATGAGAAATTCGACATAGCTATAGGCAACAAGTGATGCATCTTCACCGCCTAATTTACCAGTAATGAAGTCGTCCGGCTTCGTCATCTTCGCCGCAGCGGAGGCAACGTTTTTCTTCCAGTCTTGAATACGGGTATCCGCATTGACGACACGGGCAGCGATCACCCGCGACATGCCATTGGAAAACCAGCGAGGCACTACCCCCAGCGACTGCGCGTAAATCCCAGCAACTTGCTCGGCCACAATGCCATCAATAACATCATCGCCTCGAGGAACCAACAATGCCCCGTAGGCATCGACAATATCATAGCGAAAATGTCCCCGCCATTCCCTTGGCAACGTTCGTTTCTCGACCATCTGGCCAAATTCACTGTAGTCATAGCGTTGGTTGAAAAAGAACAGGGAAACACGCCCTTTGATCAATGGCTCACTTTTGGGGACCTTCAATGCTACTTGAACTTTCCCCATCACCGCCTCGGCCTGTTCACCAAACTTCTTTAATTGCGATTCAGTCAACGATCCGATTATATAAAAGTTGTCGGTTTCAACCGATTGACTGTTGATTCCCGACATGCTCAGCTTCCAGTTATTTTGGGCGATTCCTACCCGCTCTGCTGCTAATTGCTCATGCGTAAACTTTTCGGTACGAGCGATTGCGACAACTCGACCTAAACTTTGGTCAAACGACAAGCCGTCAAATGTCGCACCTTCGGTAATCCATTGTGACATCAACTCCATTTGCGCATCATCAAATGGGTCACCATTAGCCGGCATCCGTTGACCTCCACCGGTGCCTAAGAGCTTCTTGATGATATAGCTCTCGGTCGGATTACCCGGTAATACCGCAGGCCCATTGTCACCACCTCGTAACATCCCCGCAAACGTTGTGAGATCAAAACGGCCACTGGGACGACGCCCAAGTCCATGACAGCTTGCGCAGTGTGTTAACAGCAGCGGTGCTATATCATTTTTAAAACTAACCGTCTCATTCCCTTTAGAGAACTCTGGTTTTACAACTGGCAGCTCGCCGACACTCGCATCCGGATTCAATTCCGCTAAATTTTTCTTCTTATCTTCGCCATCAAATTCAGCGCCCTCAGTTATCCATTTTTTCAACACGTCCAACTCAATCGCGGTTACCGACAATCCACCACGCGGCATGTCTCCCTCTTCGATGACCTCAATAATTCTGCTACCAATCGCATCTTTGGGGAATATAACGACGCCAGCGTCCGGCCCTTTCATCAGGGTTTCGAAGTCCGCCATGCTAAACATCCCCCGCGCGTTACGAATATGGCAGTTACCGCATTTGGCCGTTAAGATCGGTACAACATGGTTCACGAAACTTATCTTGCCGTCGGGCACTTTGGTTAACATACCCTTAGCTGGCATCGGCACGGGCTTAGCAATCATCGGTTCTTTAAGTTCCGGTAGGCTGACGCCTTCGAGTTCCAACAGCGCATGCGCTTTTTTCAATGAATTGAAGACTTTGGAAAACAGAAACAACGTCTGCTCCGTAGGTTCCTTCATCGCTTCATCAAATTTCTTCTGAACCTCAATGACGACATCAGCCGATTCATCGAACTTGCCTTGAGCAAATAGATTGCCTGCTTTTTTAACAGCCGTCCGCAGTTCCAATTCAACCTTGCGTTGCTGTGGAGTGACTTGTGCCATTACCGCTGTACTCGCGGTACTCCAAATCGTAACAACGGCAAGCAGCATCAAAAGATATTTTCGAGTTAATTGAATCATATTGGAATCCTGTAAATTATTTCCTAGTTGATGATTGTCGATTTTTCGTTTACCTAGTGAGTAATATTATCAAGGTTGTTAAATTTATTACATCCAGCTGTCATCATTATAGGCTTTGTCTGCTCGGGGAAAGGCCTCCGAAATAACAATGCTGTTAGTCTGCTTTTGAGTGATTGGGTTGGTCGGGGGTTCCTTTACAGCCCGAAACACCACTACCAATGCTCCCACGAGTACACAAACGATACTTAACACAATCACAATCCACCCCCAAAGAGGCATACGTTTTATAACAGCCGAAGTCGTGGTACCGTCTAATAATCCATGTGTGGTGCTTTGCAATGAATGTTGAATACCCTCAGCACCAAGTTCAATACGACTGCTACCTGTACTAATATTGCTACCTGGTACACCCACAAATTGACTATCACTCAGCGACGATCCGCTGCCGGAGATTAACTGAGCGGATGACATACTATCACCAACTGCGCCATGATTTGCCACGGCAACAGCAGCGTACATTGCTTCGACAATAGTATCGGTGGATTGGTTTGCGTCTTGACGTGGCGGTAGGTGAATGGGGTCAGCTACATTTTTCGTCGCATCAATGCCCTGAGTTTGCAACCATGTTTCCAACGCGACAGATATCTCGAGACAATTCTGATACCGATTGTCAACTTCTTTTTGCAGCATCTTAAAACAAATCGCTGCCAATGGGTTTGGGCAATCAGGTCGATCCACGCTTATGGCCGGAGGCATTTTCGATTGATGCAGCGCTATCCGCTGAGCTAATGATCCGTCGGGAAACGGAGGATGCCCCGTCAACGCGTAATACATCGTGCAACCCAATCCATAGATGTCTGCTCGTAAATCAATATCGTGACTATTAAGCGCTTGCTCAGGAGCAAGATAATCTGCTGTGCCTAATACTTTTTCGTTGTGCTTGTCCGTTAAACCCGCTAGTTCAGAATCATCGTCATTCATGAGCGCAAGGCCCATATCGAGAATCTTCAACTGTCCATTTTCTTCGACCAACAGATTGGCCGGTTTGACGTCGCGATGAATCATCCCAACTGTATGTGCGTGTTCTAACCCTCGAGCTGCTTGCAAAATATATTGTGCGGTTTCGATGAATCCTGTCGGACCATCATCCTTAACGATCGTCATCAGATCTTTTCCTGCCACGTACTCCATCACTAGATAATGCGTCTCGCTGGCGCTATCAATATCAAACGCTCTGACAATATTCGGATGGTCTAATGCCGCCGTCGCTTGGGCTTCTCGCTAAAATCGTTCAAGATAGGAAGAATCATCGACGCGATCTCGAGGCAGCACTTTGATGGCACGTAGTCGTTTCATCAACATATGCTCGGCCAGATAGACAGTACTCATTCCTCAAACGCCAATATGCCCTAGCAGTTTATATTTCCCCAGATAGAAACCTTTGTATTTTTTGTCGAGCAGCTTTTTCGATTGCCATTTCGTAATTACATGCTGGGCAATCAGAAAATCTGCCAATTGCTTAGCATCGCTGGGTAATGCTCCGCCATGTTCTTTGACACAAAGCTGCAACGCTTTCTTGAGCGGCGCATCGTCAATCAACTTGCTGCGACGCAATAAATCGAGAAATGTTCGGGTCGTTATCGCCATGGATCACTCGGATGAGAAAATTGGCACGCGCGGGATGACAAACTGTAATTAGGATCGCATATAGTAGTTAAATGTGAAACAACATCATACCGTATCGGGACTTTAGTGTCTCTTACCACTAGTCTAACCGTAGTATAAGTAGCCAATAGTATTAGAAAGCGTCGACACATGGTATCGGCGCATCCACAATAGATAATAAAATAAGGGCTTTACCGGCGCCGCCACGTTCAACCTATAATTAAAACGCACAAAATCACCAAATGTCCTCATTTTCCGCCACACTTTATTCTCGAGACAACTGCCCCCTGTGCGATGAGGCCTATGAAATACTCGATACGTACGGCTTCTCCATAAAAACCGTTGATATCTCACAGGATTCAGAATTGCTCGACAAATACGAAATGTGTATTCCCGTCGTAGAGATTGATGGCAAGGTCCGTTTCCGTGGTAAAATCAATGAAGTCCTATTACGCCGTATCATAGGAATCCGTTTGTGAGCAAACCATTTCAAACTCAGCTCGGTGTGTTCGCTAAATATTGGGAACCTGGTCAAGTTAAAACTCGACTTGCTCGCGATACAAACCATGAATTTGCAGCGAGTGTCTATCGGCAATTTATCCAAGCGACGCTGGAAACCGCTACCGGCATCGCCCAACGCAGTGTGCTCGCTTTCACGCCAACTGACCAATACGCGGAGTTCGCCCAATGCCTTCCCGCCGACTGGACCATGGTTGCCCAAGCCACGGGTGATCTTGGAGAACGTATGCACGCATATTTCGCTGACGCACACGCCCACCAAATCGAAAAGGTTGTTCTGATCGGCAGCGACAGCCCCCACTTACCGGCAGTATTACTTAGGCAAGCATTTGAGCAACTTGATGAACATCAATGTGTCATCGGCCCCGCCCGCGACGGCGGGTATTATCTCATCGGAGCACGCAATATTGTGCCACCCGTTTTTGATGATATTGATTGGTCCACCGACAATGTGCTGCGACAGACGGTCACCAAACTGCAAGAGGCTGATATCTCCTACTCGTTGTTACCACCCTCGTTCGACATCGATACGATTGATGATTTCCGCGAATTACAGCAGCACCTCCAGCACAGTGGACACTGGCTGTGCGACGAACTTAATACACTGCAGCAGGAGTTCTTGTCATGAGCCACCCGCAGCATGATGTGTTGATTATTGGAGCGGGCGTCATTGGACTGTCGCTCGCGTGGGAACTATCCAATCGAGGTAAATCCGTACACATAATCGATGCAAAATTACCCGGCCGTGAAGCTTCATGGGCAGGCGGCGGAATCTTACCGGATGCAAATTTGCAATACGCCCTAGACCCGCTTGATAAACTACGTGGTCTCAGCCGGCAACTCCATCCGATATGGGCGGACCGCCTAAAAATTGAAACGGGGATTGATAACCACTTCGAGGCGAATGGTGGCGTGCACGTCGCACGCCGTACGGGTGAAGCAGCCGCCCTCGCAGGATTGCTTGCCACCTTACCAGCGGAAGGTATTGCCGTTGAGAAACTCAATTCGCAACAATTGCGTAAACTCGAGCCGGCACTGGATCCGGATCAATTTCTCGCTGCCTATTATTTGTCCAACGATGCGCTGTTACGCAATCCACGGCATTTGCAAGCGCTGGTTGCGGCATGTGAAAAGAATGGAGTCACCATTACACCACATTGTGCCGTCACCGAAATTCCCATTGACCTCGGACATATCCACAGTGTGCCTTCGCCGCAGGGTTCACTGAGAGCTCAGCAAATATGCATTACCGCCGGCGCATGGTCCGCTATGCTTTTGCAGCAACTAAATATCGAAAACGGCATTGTTCCCATTCGTGGCCAGATGCTGTTGTATCAGGTGGCAACGGGAACCATCAACCGCGTGATCAATGAGGGATCACGGTATGTGATTCCACGGCGTGATGGGCATATTTTAGTTGGCTCGTGCGAAGAGGAAGTCGGTTTCGAAAAGGGGACGACTCCGCAGATGCTCGCTCAGTTGGCAAAATTCGCCGGTCAACTCGTTCCGCCGCTCGACGGACTCGAAATTAAACAAAGTTGGTCGGGTTTACGTCCGGCGAGTTTCGACGGCATGCCCTATTTGGGTCGCATTACCACGGCGGACAATTTATTCATCGCCGCTGGCCACTTCCGCAATGGCTTACATATGTCGCCTGCTACAGCTGTCGTGATGGCTGATCTCATGACCGGTGAAACACCAGCCATTGACATCTCACATTTCAGTATCCTCCGTAATAGTAATACACTGGATACTGTTAATCTTTGATTT
>JAYZBF010000119.1:0-5739 GCA_036338835.1 Planctomycetota bacterium | reverse complement strand
ACTAAAAAAACACTCGTTCTGCTGTGCCGCGTAAAAGTAAATCTTTATCACCCACTGACAAAAAGTCTGCTTGCTTGATGAGGTCTATCGACGGAGCGTATTCGTGCCCCTTAACGACTTGGAACGGACCATCGCTGGCCCACATCAATCGCTCCGGTCCAAAAGCATCCAAGCAGCGTTTGATCATCGGTACCAAGTCTGTATAGGGAGCCTGTTTCTTTCCAAGTGCGTAATATGCCGAAATCTTAACGGACACGTTCTTGTGTTTTGCCAAGGCACAAAGATCATCCAGATCTGCTTTACGAATCTCACCATCTATTCCAACACGACCAAAATGGTCGATGACGACGGGCGTATCTGGATACTGTTTGCACATCTCGCCGACGCTTGGCAAGTGTTCAACGTCGATTAAAGGACACATTGATAAGCCATGTTTCGCACCGGCTTGCCACATTGCTTGCATACCGTCGCCCTGAAGCCATTGTTTGGCAGGTCGACCTTTTGGTTGAATCCTAAAGCCTCGGACACCGTGACGCGCTTGCTTTAGCATATGACGCACCGGCTGATTGGTTTCATCAACAATGCCTACCCCACCGAATACACCACTAAATTTTTTCATCATGTCGAGCATGTAACTGTTATCAAACTTATAGAAACTCATTTGAATCAGCACAATGCGAGTAACACCTGTGGGGCGGCAATGGGCAAACAGTTGCTCGGGTGTAAAACTAACAGGCATAATGTCCGATTTTTTATAGCCTGCGGCTAACGGGTACCGTTGGGTATCCGGAGTCCAAACGTGAACATGAGCGTCGATAAATTGGGGCGGTTTAGATTCAGCAAACAATGGATTTCCTAGACCCGTGGCAACCGGCAATGCTGCAGACAAACACGATGTTGCCATAAACTCGCGGCGATTAAACAATGACACGACAATTCTCCTGTTGGGTGGGCTCAACTAGTTTAGAGGGCCGTTTTCGGTAATTCCTATCTTCCAACATCTTACACCATCGGTAACTCAGAAATCAAACCGGTGTGTAAACAGGCTTGGCTCTCGGTACTAGCTAATACTATTGGTACCGACGACGGACTTATTCCATTCCAGCCCAAGCATGATGCAATTAACACCCGACCCGATACCAAGCAGGGCTAATTTATCACCAGAATCAATTTTGTTTTCCTTAGCGGTGATGGCCCAAGTGACCGGTAAGGCGGCGGAGCCAGTGTTGCCTAACCATTGAAATGTGGTGAAGTCCGTTTTAGTTGGTAAGCCCAGCGATTCCAACATTAGCTGGCGATGGCCAGAACCGACTTGATGGCATACGGTTTTATCAATGTCCGAGAGTGTCCAATTTGATTCCTTGAGAAAGCAAGCGAAGGTACTCACTCCTGTTTCAATCCCTCGAGCCATTAACGTCTCGGAGTCGGTGTGCATAAACGGTTTCATGTTGTCAGCGACAGCTTCATCTTTACCACTTTGACACAGGGCATGGTGTTGTGTATTTGCGTGTGCGGTGGCAGTACAAAGGCGGTTCCCGGTCGAGCTATTAGCTTCATTGGTAAGCAGGATTGCCGAGCTTGCTGATCCAATTGTCAACGAGGCGACGGCCATTTTGATCGTTTTGCGAGTCCAGTGCTCACCGCTATTGAGAGATTCAATCGTGTTTTCAACCAGCGGTCGGCTATCTTCGGTTCCGACAATTAACGCGGCGTCTAGGTGTCCCAGTTCGATTGCATTTGCGGCCAAGATGATGCCATTGAGTTGACCCAAACACGCATTAGAAACATCGTAAATAGTGCATTCAGACGGCAATTCCAAGGCATGGTGTACTCGACAAGCAGTGGCCGGTTCTAAGTGATCGCGGCAAACGCTACCATGAATCAACATACCGATCTTACTTACATCAAAATCAGCTGCTGCAATTGCCTGTTGCCCACTTTCAATGCTTTTATCGCCAGGCAACGTTCCTTGCTTCCAAAATCGGCGTTCGGTTATTCCGGTCATCAACTCCAGACGCCCTGCACGAAGACTGAGCCGTTGGTAGACTGGGTCCAGTTGTTTCTCTAGATCAACGCTACTCAACACTTGCTCGGGCAACGTGTAACCTAGTGATTCGACAAATACGTTATTGTATTGCATGGGCTTGGGTGATTAATAAACGGATCGAATTGTCGAAACTTCGCCCTCTAAGACGCTACAGCCGACTTCCGCAATTTACCATTGCTATGAGCAAGTAGTACAGTAGGGATGTAATCCAAAATCTTGTCGCTTGATTTGGTGAGTTCTTGGCAAAACTATTTTTCCTAGATTTAGTAGCTGATAGCTACAGGAGTACCAGATGTAGTGGTTGATATATTTTTTTAAGATATTTGTCGCCAGGGGTTTGATATTTTCACTAGAACTTGTCACAATTCCACCTTCTTGCTTCCCACAAGTATATTCAGGTATTGCATTAACCGTTTAAGGAGAAAACAGAACGGTCACCGAAAAGGATTTCGCTCCCGGACGAGGTACAAGTTTTTGTATGCGGGGGAGAAACCGAAGCGGAATGCAATTTGCCTTGATCTCGAAGTCAATGATTGACTTAAACGAACGGATTCGTAGTAACCTTCTTGATGTCGGCTACATGAGATTAACGATAAGAGTGTTCTGGGCAACACCTGAAATAATATGCAGTCATTCAAATGGATTTGTTTGTGTTTGTATTCTTTCTTGAAGCAATGCCTTTTCAGTTTCATATGTGACAAGGCACTAAACTCTTGTAGTTTTTTTGTCACAACAATATCTCGTACTTTGCCGGGCCGTTCTGCTTCTCTCTTAAAACACCTTAGGCTTCCAGCGGAATTTACGCTGGAGACTTGAGTATCTGAAAGGGATTACAGATGCAGAAGAAACCACTTATTGGACTCAACTTGGATTTCAAATCGAAAACGCGCGACACCGCGGCTTATTTTTATCTTGCCGCCGGATACGTTGAAGGAATTCTCCGTGGAGGCGGTATTCCAGTGATCGTTCCGATTATGGAAGATGAAGATGATATCGCAGTCGCCTTGAAAAACTTAGATGGGTTCATCCTTGTCGGGGGACTCGACCTCGACCCTCAGCGTGACGGTTTTATGCGACACACTTCGTGTAAAATCATGAGCGCTGAACGCGAACTATTCGACCGCATCCTTTGTCGTCAGATCTGCGACAAACGCCTCAACGTATTCGGCATTGGTGCTGGCATGCAATTATTGAACCTAACCATGGGTGGCAATCTTCACCTACATATTCCAGAGGCATTACCTAATGCTGTGCCGCATCGAGATCCTCTATGTCTTGATCATCGACATGGCCTAGACATTACTCCAGGATCCTTGCTCGAACGCATTTACGGAGATGGTGAAATCCGCGTCAACAGCAACCACCACATGTCCGTGGATGAAGTCGCGGCGGGATTCAATGTTACGGCGCGCTGTCCCGATGGAGTCATCGAGGGGATTGAAGCGGAAGCCGAGGATTGGGTTGCCATTGGAACACAATTCCACCCAGAAGCCCCATCGGCAACCGCCATGGACTTCCGTATCATTGAAGAGTTCATCGAAGACGTGAAGGCAATCAAAACGACCGGCTCTCGAGTTGTCGAAGTCGCCGCCGCAGCGTAAATACTCCTCGGTCGATAGATAATCCCACCACAACAGCACTCGGTGTAGTCTGGAGTTCCCCCCTCGAGGCTACACCGTGCTAAGCGGATCGGTTTTGCAAAAGCTTCGCAGGACAAGAACTGGTGCCGTAAAGAATTAGCGACAACGATCCAATGTTGAGATTGGATCGTTCGTGTTATTTGGTGGCCCTACAGCAGCTTTCGTAATACCGTTTGCAAAATGCCGCCATTGCGATAGTAGTCCATTTCTACTGGTGTATCGATGCGGACGGCCGTTGCGAACTCAACAACACTCCCGTCTTCTCGGGTTGCCTTAACAGTTAATTGAGAAAGCGGTTGCAGCGAATCATCAAGTCCCACGACCTCGAATACCTCCTCACCGGTCAGGCCTAGGCCTTGATGCGTTTGGCCATCTAATAACTCCAGCGGCAAGACTCCCATCATCACCAAGTTACTGCGGTGAATTCGTTCATAACTTGCTGCAATAACCGCTCGGACGCCGAGCAACTGAGTCCCTTTTGCGGCCCAGTCACGACTGCTTCCCGTGCCGTATTCGGTGCCAGCTAAAACAACCAAAGGAACGCCATCGCTTTGGTATTTCATCGAAGCGTCATAAATGGACATGCCTTCACCAGAAGGCAAATGACGAGTCACTCCACCTTCTGTGCCTGGGGCCAATTTATTGCGTATACGAATATTAGCAAACGTCCCCCGCAACATCACACGGTCATTTCCACGCCGTGAACCATAGCTATTAAAGTCCACTTGCTCAACGCCTCGCTCCAACAAGAATCGACCTGCGGGACTGTCTTTGGCAATAGCACCGGCTGGCGAAATATGATCGGTTGTCGTGCTGTCGCCTAGGAACGCCAACGCTCGAGCACCCGCAATCGGTTCAATCGAAGGTACTTCCACGGGCAAATCCACCATGAACGGAGGTTCTTGAATGTATGACGATTCATCGTTCCAGGCGTAAATGTCGCTATCACTGGATTCGATCGCATTCCATTTCTCATTGGAATCAAACGCATTTCCGTAACGTTTCCTGAACATCTCGCTGTCGACCGCGTTATCTAAAACATCCTGCACCTCTTCGGGACTAGGCCAAATATCTTTCAAGAAAACTTCGTTGCCTTCGGTATCCACACCCAATGATTGCGTATGGAAATCAAACCTAGTCGTTCCTGCTAATGCATAGGCGACAACCAAAGGCGGACTCGCCAAATAGTTCGCCTTCACGTCCTGGTTCACTCGACCTTCAAAGTTACGATTTCCTGACAAGACCGAACAGGCAACAAGGTCCCCCGCATCAATGGCAGCGGAAACGGATGCTGGCAATGGTCCGCTATTGCCAATACAGGTTGTGCAACCATAGCCCACGACATTGAATCCAAGCTGGTTCAATGAGTCACTTAGACCCGCCTTATCCAAGTAGTCCGTGACGACTCGAGACCCCGGAGCAAGGCTCGTCTTCACATGAGACTGAACTTGCAAACCTTTGGACGCGGCCTTTTGAGCTACTAAGCCAGCAGCAACCATGACCGATGGATTACTTGTGTTGGTACAACTGGTGATGGCGGCGATCACGACAGCCCCATGAGTCAATTCTGCGTCACCACTGTCCAACGCAGCAACAGTCGTTGTTTGCAACGCATCGCCGGACAATTCAAATCCGCCGCCACTGATCGGTGTTTCCAGCACATCACTGAAGGCTTGTTTCATATCAACAAGTGCAATGCGATCTTGAGGCCGTTTTGGTCCAGCGAGTGACGGTACAACCGTCGATAAATCTAACGTGACGTATGACGAATAGGTGGGTGTGGGTTCGTCGGCAGTACAGAACAACCCTTGTTCCTTCGTGTAGCGTTCTACGAGCTGGACATTTTCGTCGCTACGCCCGGTCTGTCGTAGATACCTCAATGTTTCATCGTCGACAGGAAAGAATCCCATCGTTGCGCCATATTCTGGCGCCATATTCGCTATCGTCGCGCGATCTGCCAAGCTCATGCCTCGCACACCGTCACCATAGAATTCCACAAATTTCCCAACGACACCCTCTTCTCGTAGAATTTCGACAACCAGCAGTACTAGG
>JAYZBF010000118.1:0-14504 GCA_036338835.1 Planctomycetota bacterium | reverse complement strand
TAAACTCACAATTATTGCCTCATCCACATCACCGACTGGCCGCTTTTCTACTATACCGGTTCGATAAAATTGTAAATCAACGAAATGCAAGTTATCTTCATCACAACCAACTTCGATCGCACCCGCTTTTGCTTCACTCCATCGAATCAAGCCTTTAATCTTAAGTACAGCGTCGATGTCAGGCTCACCAGGTTGCTTCGTACTTAACGATTCACGTACCCGGCGTTCAACATCAATTGACTTATCGTTTTCGATGCCAAACAAATGATTATATTCCGTCACCAAATCTGCTATCCGCTGAGCATCATGATCGAACACAGCAATATTACCGCTGGTCATGTAAGCCACATGCGTCTCGTGCCCTTCTTCATTGAGTCGAATCAAAGTCCCACCCATACTAATGACGTCATCATCGGGATGCGGGCTAAAACAAATCACTTTTTGCTGACCTTCGACCACTTGACCGTCATGAATCGTCGCTTGTAGCCAACCAAACACTCTCAATGCCAAGACGTGTGAAGGTCCATGCAATCTCAGCAACTGATGTAAATTATGATTGCGAAAATCATCATCCTCTAACTTTGACAGCGCTTTACCTGTTTGCTGACATAGCCACACCATGGTTCGCGTGATCATCGTTTCGTCCCACTGAACCGTATCGCTAGTCCAAGGCATGACCACTTCTTGCATTTCACTCGCCGAGGCCGAGTCTAAACAAACCATGGCATTGGCATGTTCTTGAAGTGCACTAGCGGGAATACGATTGGTAATATCACCTTCAGCTAGATCACGCACAATACGGGCTTTGTGTTCACCCAGTGCCATCAGTACAACTTGGCGAGATTCCAACAAAGTACCCATGCCCATCGTTAAGGCCTGCGCCGGGACATTCTTTTCACCAAAGAAGTCACTTGCTAAACGCAGTCGAGTAATCGGATCGAGCACACACAGACGCGTACGACTATTCACACCGGAAAACGGTTCATTGGCAGCAATGTGGCCGTTGGAGCCGATTCCTAACAATGCAAAATCAATTCCGCCAGCATCTTGGATCTGCTGCTCAAACGTTTCGCAGTATTCTTCAATTGTTTCTCCGTCGGCTTGGCTATCGAGAATATTCACTTGCGAATCTGGAATATTGACATGATTGAAAAACGTTTCCCGTAGCGACCGATACACACTTTGGGCCTGATCTCGCGAAATCCCAAAGAACTCTACCGACACAAAAGCGGATACGTGAGAAAAATCGAGCCCTTCCTCTTTGTGCATGCGAATCAGTTCACGGTAGACTTGTTGTGGAGTGGAGCCTGGAGCAAGCGCCAGCACAGCATTTTTTCCAGCCGCACTGGCGGCCCTTATAACGTCAGCAATTTGCTGAGCAACTGCAACACTGGCAGCCTTGGGAGTGCTATACACAACTACAGGCAACTTAGGATTAGCTAACTGCAGCCCAGCTTCTTGACTTTCATTAATGGTCTCTTGAGAACCCATATCTGTGACTATCCATCTTTCGTTGTGGCTTGTAGCGAAACCCAACTACTTAAAATCATCTAAACAACTTAGTACACTACCCTACATTACTTTATTCTAGGTCATATTTCCATTTGCGTAATGACCTTCCATCTAAGGTTCTTTTAGAGAATCGCCTTCGCAATCGTTATAACCATTACCTTCCCAAACTATCATTACAGCCATTAGGGTTTTGATTCCCCTTGGAGCTAAAATGCCAGCCATTTCCTTACCCAACCAGACATAGAACCATGAACATCATTATTCTCGACACCTATGAAGAACTTAGCATTCGCGGAGCGGACTTCTTTATCCAAACACTTGCTTCCAATCCAGCTGCGGTGTTGGGGCTAGCGACCGGTAGCACGCCGATCGGCGTCTACCGACAACTGATCGAGCAATACCAAGCAGGCCAGCTTGATTTTTCAGCTGTCACCACTTTCAATCTTGATGAGTACATCGGCCTTCACCGAGATCACCCCCAAAGCTATTACTCGTTTATGCAGCAAGAGTTATTTCAGCACATAAATGTACCACCTGAAAGTATTTATGTTCCTTCTGGTGTAGAAGACAACTTTGGTACGTATTGCCAATGGTATGAGGACGCGATCACAACGGCAGGGGGTATCGACCTGCAGATTTTGGGGATTGGCACTGACGGTCATATTGCATTTAACGAGCCCGGCACAGTTCTGGGTAGTCGCACTCACCTGACGGACCTAGATCAACAGACCATCATCGATAATGCACGTTTCTTTGATTCTGCGGATGATGTTCCGCGGCGAGCAATTACAATGGGCGTTGCCACCATCATGGACGCTCGTGAAGTCATTTTATTAGCAACCGGTGAAAATAAAGCGGCGGCAATCCAAGCTGCAATTGAAAACCCTGTGGGCAGTGAATGTACTGCGAGCGCACTACAAAACCATCCTAATGTGACCTTCTTACTCGACCCAGCAGCAGCTTCATTGCTTACAATCCATTAAAATATCCCTCCGTTGCTTGAGAATAAATCAACCTAAACATAGAATACTTTTTTGGTTAATATCATTTGCTTAACGTGATTAAACATTTTGTGTTTCGAATCTCATTGTCTCTCACACCTATCGAATTCGATAAAGCCCCTTAAGCCCTTTTCTGGCAGCAAAAAATATCTATGAGTGAAATCCATCACGAGTGTGGCGTCGCGGCAATTTATCACATGCCATCGGAGGAACCCAGTGAGTTATGCGTGGAGCAAGGCCCTGATGAGATATCACGCTTAATGCCGCGCATGCTGTTGGACATTCAAAACCGTGGACAGCTTGCCGCGGGGATGACAACCTATAATCCCAATCGTGACCAATTAATTGATACCTACAAAGACATTGGTACGGTAAACGAAGTCTTCCGCTTAGCACACCGCGGGAAAAGCGAATCGCTGATGCAGGAGTATGCGGGGCGAGCCGCGATTGGCCACGTGCGGTATGCCACGTGTGGACAAGAAGACCGTAGCTATTCCCAGCCGTTTGAACGCCATCACATTCAAAAACACAAATGGTTCTCCTTTGCCTTTAACGGGCAACTAGCCAACTATGCCGAACTGCGTGACAAGCTACTAAGTGATGACAACCACCACTTGGCTCGTGAGACGGATACGGAAATCGTCATGCATGAGCTTTCGCGAGAGATGTCGGGAGACCGCAATCCTTCGCTAATCGAAGTCATGCGAAGTGTCAGCAAACGTTTTGACGGCGCGTACAGCCTTGTGCTGCTCAATTCACAAGGTGATATGCTTGTGGCTCGTGACCCTTTAGGAATGAAACCGGTTTGTTATGCCCGCCGCGGCCCGATGTTTGCAGCCGCCAGTGAAAGTGTCGCACTGCTAAATATTGGGTTTGAGCCGGACGAAGTGAAATCTCTCGAGCCGGGACATGCCATCACGATTGTCAATGGGGAATTTTCCGTTGAACAGTATGCCGATACGGTTGGACGAGCACACTGTTTCTTTGAGTGGATCTATTTTGCTAATGTTGCCAGCACACTTGATCAACAAAGCGTTTATTTATCGCGGACTGCATTAGGAGTTGAACAGGCTCGCTTAGAACGCGAAGGAAATCTCTTTCCCATCGATAAAGACACGATTGTCGTACCCGTGCCTGACACCAGTAAAGCTGCGGCGGATTCGATGGCTTATGAACTGGGAGTTCCCTGTCGAGAAGGCCTAATTCGCAATCGATACTCGGGACGGACTTTTATCGAAGGTGGCAAGCATCGCCGGAAAAAAGCCGAAACAAAATACACTCCCTTACGAGAAGTCCTGCAAGGCAAACGCGTTATTCTCGTCGAAGACTCGATTGTCCGTTCCACGACCATGCGAGTACTATTAGACCGCATCCGTGATTATGGGGGCGCAAAAGAAATACATGTGCGCGTCGCGTGTCCGCCAATTATTGCTCCTTGCTTTTATGGTATCGACATGTCAACGATCAACGAGCTGTTTGCGCCACATTTTATGGATGGGGATGAATTAACAATCGAAATGCAAGACGCTATGGCAAAAGAATTAAAGGCCGATTCATTGCGATATCTCCCCGTAGAATCCATTGCGGCAGCCGTTGGATTTGACCGCTCTGAGCTTTGCCAAGCATGTATTACTGGTACGTATCCCACGCCGATGGGGCAACAGCTATACAGCATCGCTATCGACAATGCCAGCAATGGAAATGACACCGCCCGAACGTACGAAGCCGAAACGACTAAGACCTAGCAAGTGCTCACCGTTTTACGCTAAGTATTGGCTCGCACAAATTCGCTGCGATAAACAGATTCGTTATGCTTCCTCGTGCGGCGTTCAAAGTGTGTACGGTAATCCATGTCAAATTCCGGCTGTTGTTCCTGCACATCGTGGGGGCCGATGAGCTCGTCAAACTGCGAAATCAGTTCCAATGTCGAATCGAAATAATCTCGGACATCGGTCCAAAAATGCAATTTCCCCTTCGGCTTGAGAATACGGACGACATCGCTCAGAAAGCTGGCGTTTAAAACGCGACGCTTGTGATGTTTTTGCTTCCACCAAGGATCTGGGAAATACACATGGACCGCATGCACCGCAGCTGTTGGTATGTATTTATTGCAAAACAGAAGGCCATCGCCCTGAATTATCACAGCATTGGCAACCCCATTTCGCTCTAACCGAATCGCCGAATACATCGCGTACTTCTTGCGAATCTCCAACCCAATAAAATTTCGCGTGGGGTTTTCTACGGCCGTTCGCCTTAAGAACAGGCCTTTACCAATTCCGAGTTCAATCTCCAGTGGATTGCCAGCACTAAATAGATCTTGGATATCCCACTTCTCGGGCAAGGATTCTATTTCGTAATAGTGCTGCGACAGGTCAGCTACAGATCTTTGCGGAGGTAAAGCGCGTCGTCCCATTTCACTTGTCTACCTATAGCACGGTTCGACTAGCACTCGTTACGTGACTCCAATTCAGTTCGTAATAAACCCACCGGAATTGGGATGCCACGAAGTGTGCCTTCACAGGCCAGATTACCATTCACCACGCCTTGAAAATCACAGATGATCATACGATTACGACGGGCTTTCACTAGCCGACAGATAATTACAAATCGTTCGCCCGGTACGACGGGGTCGCGAAAGCGAACATTGTCGAGTCCGCCAAAGCCTAGCATTTCGGATCCTAGTAAATCATGCCGTTGTCCAAAATAACTACAAGCTTGGGCACAGGCTTCTAGCATAACGACACCCGGCATCAGCGGCATTCCGGGCATGTGACCGCGCACCCAGAAATCTTCCGAGGAAATATCTTTGTACGCAACAAAAATTCCCGCGTCGATATCGTCATGCACTATCGCTGTTAACTGCTCCATTTCAAATCGCTGGGGGTTTTTTTGACGAATTTCGTCAATGCCCGCAGCGGGATTATCAAAATCAACCAGCGAAAGATCAATAAATAAGTCTTTGTCTGCCAAAATAACTCTCTCTTTTACGAAACAATATCAGGTTTTGATATGCTTGCGTTTGGCCTTGCGAGCTTTCGAGCTAGCGGGACGACGGCCGTGATTGGCCTTTTTGATTTTGTGATGTGGTTTTGCCATGACTCTTTTCTCTCAGTCTAAATCTAATTGAACACCGTTGGTGTTATTTATTAGGCGAATAGGCGAGTTAAACGTAATAAATACGGCTGCGCATATGTAGTAATATCGCCAAAGTTATAAGTTCTCTAGAATATCACGCGATAGATAATATGCAAAGGCACAAACTGAGCTTGGGGGGGCAAATTACAGGTGAATTGGCATACAAATCAATAGCGTCATCCGGCCGACTTCCAATACGACCCTGTGCTTTAATAGATGCAGACGCGCTCAGTTGGGTGTACAATTACTATTCTATCAAGATGTTTTTAATCCAATGTTGTTGCGTATCAACAACATTGGTTGCTACTGCCTTCGTTAAAGCTCACAATATTATGTACCTAAAAATGGCACAACGTTTGTTATTTAACACCAACAAACGCCTATTATGGAACCTCGCGTACAAGGCCGGCTTCAAGGGTATTCGGTCGGTACAAAAACATAAAAAACGTCTTAAAAAGGGCGAGTTCTTTCCACCGTTCCTTTATATATCCATTACCAATAGCTGTAACTTACGCTGCCAAGGATGTTGGGTTGACGTCGCAGCCAAGCAAGAAAAGATCGACGTCGACAAGATGGACGATATCATTGGACAAGCTAAAAAAATGGGTAACGCTTTTTTTGGCATCCTCGGTGGCGAGCCTTTTATGCATGGCGAGATCCTAGAAATTTTAGAACACAATCGTGATGTCTATTTTCAAATATTCACCAATGGCCACTTCATTACTCCGGAAATCGCTCTAGAACTAAAGCGACTTGGCAATGTAACACCCTTGGTCAGTGTCGAAGGTAACGAGATTGTTTCCGACGAACGCCGTGGTCATTTACAAGTCTACAACCGAACCATGGCTGGGTTGCAAAATTGTCTCGACGCTGGATTGCTTACCGGTGTCTGTACCAGTGTCTGTCAAACAAACTACGAGGACCTTGTGAGTGAAGCGTGGATTGACAACCTGATTGACCTCGGCGTCATGTATGGCTGGTACCATATTTATCGCCCGGTTGGCCCTGAGGCCTGCCCAGAACTAGCACTCACACCCGAACAACAAACCAATGTTCGTAAGTTTGTAGTAGAAACACGCGCCCGTAAACCCATCGTGATGGTCGACGCCTACCATGATGGTGAAGGTAATGCTCTGTGCCCTGCCGCGACAGGTTTCACTCATCACATTAGCCCTTGGGGTGATATTGAACCTTGCCCGATCATTCAATTTGCATCCGAGTCGATTTATGATGAGCGCCCATTGAAGCAAGTATTTAATGAATCCGAATTTTTAACAGACTTCCGGAAAGTTGCCGCGGAAAGTACTCGCGGTTGCATAGTCCTCGAACGCCCAGATTTATTAAAAGATCTAGCCGAACGACATGGTGCGCGAGACACCACGATCCGCAAAGAAGCATTGGCGGAACTCGACGAAATGGAAATTCGCCCTTCACAATATAACCCCGGCAACGAAATCCGCGAAAAGAACTTGGCCTATCGCTTGGCCAAGAAATTCTGGTTCAACGATTACGGTGCCTATACGCAACATTTCAAAGCTGACGAGTGGATCGATACGCGAACCGATAATCCACAAAAGCCAACGAAGTAACTCGCCGCTGCTGAAAAATATGCTCTCCCCGTCTTTGCGATTGTCATGGCAACTACTACCGAATCCATAACAACTTCGCGTCTATATATAGCGTATAAGACCGCTCGTGATTATTTATTAGAGCAACGCCAGGGTCGTAATCATTGGACCGGACAACTTGCCGCTTCGTCGCTATCGACTGCCACTGCAATCAGTGCTCTGGCCCTCGTAAGGCAACACAATCAGGCCACAACTAACGAGCCGGATTTGCCGACAAATAATCAACTCTCACAAGCCATCGACAACGGCCTCGTCTGGCTAGCAAATCATCAAAACCAAGATGGTGGTTGGGGCGACACCAACCTTAGCTACTCCAACATTTCCACAACACTCTTAGTCATCGCCGCTTTTAAACTAACCGACCAAGAATCGTCTAACGTAAAATTACTACAAACCGCTCAAGAATATGTCGACGACATCGGCATCGAAGAGGGGCTACGAAAACGATATGGAAAAGACAAGACGTTTGCAATTCCGATCCTCGCCAATGCCGCGCTCGCCGGCATGGTGTCTTGGAAAAAAGTCGCGGCACTCCCATTTGAACTCGCCTGTTGTCCACCCGCCGTTTATCGGTTTCTCCGGCTACCGGTGGTGAGCTACGCTATTCCGGCATTAGTTGCGATTGGCCAAGTTCGCTTTCTCCATCGCCGCCCTCGCAATCCTATAACATGGCTAGTTCGCAAACTCACATTGAATAAAAGCCTAAGGGTTCTCCAACGCATCCAACCAACAAGCGGAGGATATCTAGAAGCAATTCCGTTAACGTCGTTTGTGACAATGAGCCTCGCCGCTACCGGACGCGTACATCATCCGGTGACGAACCAGGGGGTTAAATTTTTGATGAGCACGGTTCGTGATGATGGTAGCTGGCCAATTGATTCAGATTTGGCAACGTGGAATACTTCGCTAGCAATCAAGGCCTTGAATCAAAATGAAACAGATGTCGCTAAGCTTGACGCAACCACATGGTTGTTGAGTTGCCAGCACACAGAACGTCATCCGTATACCGGAGCTGACCCCGGTGGATGGGGCTGGAGTAATTTATCAGGTGCAGTTCCTGATTGTGATGATACACCCGCCGCACTCTTGGCTATTGACGCTATTCGTCGTTCCGATAATTTTTCCGCGATAGATTTTCCCCAATTGAACACTGCCGCGATGGCCGGCGTTAGCTGGATGTTAGGTCTGCAAAATCGTGATCATGGCTGGCCCACGTTCTGTCGCGGATGGGGCACCTTGCCTTTTGACCGTAGCGGAGCGGACTTAACGGCAAATGTATTGCGAGCCTTGAAGGTTTGGGAGCAAGAAATACTAGCTCCGCATGGGCCGTTTCATGGTAAACCAGAAGAGCTACAACAGCTTATCGAGAATGCTTTCACGTATCTGCGAGGGAAACAAAATGGCGATGGGAGTTGGTTTCCACTGTGGTTTGGTAATCAAGATCGCAGCGATGAAGAAAATCCTGTATACGGAACTGCCAAAGTCTTGTTGGCATATCATGCGTGGGGTAAATCTGAAGATCCAATTGCGCAACAGGGATATCAATGGCTCGCAAATCAAGCAAACAACGATGGTGGTTGGGGTAGCGGTGTCAACAAATCCCGCAATGCCGCCGGACAATTATGTCTCAACCGATCAGGAAGCGGCGTAGAAGAAACTGCGTTAGCCATAGAAACACTACTGACAGCCCCAAAGTCCGAATTAACTCAAAATACGGTGAATAAGGGTCTTGAGTGGATGATTCGCAGTGTAGAGAATGGTAGTTTCAAGGACTGCAGTCCAATCGGGTTCTACTTCGCAAAACTGTGGTATCATGAACGTTTATATCCGGTCATCTTTACGGTTTCTGCTTTAGGGGCTGCCATAAAACAACTGGATCAACAACACAAACCAAATTAATCGAAACACACACATCAACCAAATATTCAAGGATTTTTGAATTTGGCTTCTGCATCATCAACTGGTGACGACACTAAGATACCAGCTGACATAACCCCACCAAAACGCAAATCGGGGCGCCGCAAAACATCTCACCTCAAACAGGTGCCAGAGCCTCAATCACTGCGCGATGAGATCCGAAACCGCTGCCGTGAGATTACTAGCACGATTGATAAATCTCGTCCAATGACCACCGATGAGATGGAAGTCGCAGTGCGACAAATCCTATCGGACATGGAACTCGAAGAACATTTCATCGGTTGGACCATGGTTATGTTCGCGTCGGAGTTTTGGCGGGACCAGGTAGCCGCTGTTCCACCATCGCGGCGATTGTTTTTGCTGCCACATTGTTTAAAACACTCCGAAGGCTGTCCAGCTGACTACGATCAATTCGGTCTGGATTGCAAAACTTGTGGCGCCTGCAGTATTGCTGATTTCCGCGGATTGGCTGAGGACTTAGGCTATCGAGTCTTGGTTGCTGAAGGATCACCGATCGTCCTCAAGATTATAGTTTCTGGTTATGTCGACGCCGTCGTCGGAGTTGCTTGTCTCAACGTGCTTGAAAAAGCGGTCGATAAAATATTACTTGCCGGTATCCCTTGTATGGCCGTACCGCTGTTGTCCGATGACTGTCGAAACACTTCCGTTGATGAACAATGGGTCGATGAGATGATCCGCTTGGAATATGACAATTCCGCACCACATACGTGTACCTACATGCATTTAATTCGAGCATCTGAGGCGTTGTTTGATCCCGATACGCTTGAAGAACTCATCCCCCGTATTCGCGGATCAATACGCATTGACGAAAACTCCAATGCCGCAAACTTAGCTACCATGGATCCCATTGGTGCGACCGAAGCTGTTGCCTATGATTTTCTCAGCAAAGGCGGAAAACACTCGCGGCCGTTTATCACGCTCGCGACCTACGATGCCCTGACGGGAGGGCGAGCCACACTACGTGACGGAGACACAACCATCGCCGGTTGGACAAATTCGATAAAGCGTACAGCGATGTCAATCGAAACATTCCACAAAGCATCACTTGTCCATGACGATATCCAAGACGATGATCCGTTTCGCTATGGTGAAAAAACTATTCATAATCGTTATGGAACTCCAACCGCTATTAATATCGGCGACTATTTAATCGGCATGGGATATCGCTTCGTCAGTACCGAATCAGCAACGCTCGGAGCGGATGTAACAACCGATATTTTAGACGTTTTAGCGGAAGCACATACTCGCTTATCCGAAGGACAAGGCGCGGAATTATTGTGGCGTGATGCCCTAGATAAACGCCTGAAGCCTATCGATGCCTTGAAAATATACGCTCTAAAAACGTCGCCAGCATTTGAAGCTGCGATGTTGTCAGGCATCCGCATGGCACAGCCCATCGATGAGTACCGACAACCCGTTAAACAGTTCGCACGGAACTTAGGTGTCGCTTTTCAGATTCTCAATGACCTGTCGGACTGGCAAGGCGACGACTTCAATAAAATGGAAGCGGGCGGAGATGCACTTGGTGGTCGACCTACCCTGCTACACGCTCTCGCACTAGAAACGCTAAGTGAATCCGATCAAACTGAACTGCTTGAATTAACAGCCGCCGAATCACATTCACCCGCCGAGCGAGTTCAACGTATCAAAAGTTTATACGAGAAAGCGGGAGTGTTCGAACTCGCAGATCGCTTGATCGACAAACACCAAGCTCGCGCCGAAGCGGTAGCCGATGACATCCAACCCGAGGACCTCCGTCGCTTGATGTATTTTCTCATCGATTCGATTCTAGAACGACCCGAAATTCCAGAACCACAAGTTACAACCATCCCGGTTGTTAATAATGTAGCAATCGCACAAGAAGTCGCGACGGCAGATACCATTAACGACTAACGCTCGAACAGTAACTCGGCTGCCTACCCACAATCGCAACAATAACATTTACTCCTAAACGCACCTATTGTGACTCAGCAAATTCCAGCTCCGGATCTCGATACTCTGCTTCATCTTTTCTACCAAGACACTGCTGAGTTTGGCGTGGTTGAAGCAATCTCTGCCGATGACATGCCGACCGTTGCCCGGAAATTATTGGACCACGAACACCACATGACGGTAACGGTAGAGGATCATCATCATTGTGAAGTCGATGTTCAAGTACTTGAGACCTTGTTCACTGGGCAAGCGTACAGTCGCAAAATCTTACTCACAAAACAAACCGACCGTACAGTCGTTCAGTTCGGCATCGTTCGTTTGAATTTTGAGTTCCTCGCAACCCATATACAACAAGAGATCCAGGCGGAAAACACGCCGCTTGGTAGAATCTTGATCAACCACAATGTACTGCGACGGGTCGAATTGTCCCAATTGTGGGAAATCCAAGTGGGTCAGGATCTGGCGGAGCTATTCCGTGTTTCACTCAGCACAATCGTTTATGGTCGCACGGCGTGGATTTATTGCAATGGTGAACCGGCCATTGAACTGCTCGAGGTTGTCGCCTCTGCAGCTTAAGACAACTACTCTCCATTAACCATCGTCCCTACTTCTGTTTGAACAACATGACATCACCCGCTTTTAAAGACGAATATGATTGCATCGTCATCGGTGCTGGACCGGGTGGATGTGCGACTGCGACAATGGTCGCTCAAGCGGGTTATCAGACGCTTTTAATCGAACGCGAAAAACTACCGCGATTCCATGTGGGTGAATCGCTAATGCCCGAGGCCTTCTGGTGTTTTGAACGACTCGGCATTCTCGATAAGATGCGAGAAAGCGATTTCATCCGTAAAAAAAGTGTGCAGTTTGTTAGTCATAGCGGCCGTGAGTCCAATCCATTTTTCTTTGAAAAACATGATCCGCGAGAAAACTCTACGACGTGGCAAGTTGAGCGAGCGGAGTTTGACAAACTGCTGTATGACAATGCTGCCGAACACGGCGCGGAATGTCGAGATGAAACACGAGTGTTGGATGTGCTGTTTGAGGGCGATCAAGCAAACGGAGTGACCCTGCAAACAAGCGACGGTAACACGCACTCAACCGCTTGCAAAGTTGTCGTGGATGCGACTGGGTTAAGTGCCCTCTTGGCAAACAAAATGGGGCTCAAACAAGACGATCCTGATTTGCGTAAGATCGCAATTTGGTCCTATTTTGAAAATGCTAAACGGGAAGCGGGCCCTCACGGTGGAGCAACAATCATCTTGCACACTGAGAAAAAAGATTCTTGGTTTTGGTTTATCCCGTTACGCAATAACATTACGAGTATTGGTGTAGTCGGAGATCGAGAATATATGCTAACGGGGCGCGGTAAACCCGAGGAAATTTTTGCCGAGGAGTTGCAATTATGTTCCGCGCTGCAGGGGAGATTGAACCAAGCGACAGCAACTGACAAATATCGGGTTGCGCGGGAATTTTCTTACACAACGAGTAAACAGAGCGGTCCAGGGTGGGTTCTAATCGGCGATGCCTTTGGTTTTATAGACCCCATTTATAGTTCCGGTGTTTATTTTGCGCTCAAATCGGGACTCCTCGCAAGCGATGCAATCGTAGCTGGATTACAAGCCGACGACATCTCCGGCGAACAGTTGGGAAATTGGATCGCCGCATTTGGCAAAGGGACCCAGTGGATTCGCAAGCTAGTCGATGCTTACTATGTGAACCCGTTTAGCTTTGGCCAGTTCTTGAAAATGCACCCGCAATATACGGGCGACCTAACCGATCTGCTAATCGGCCGTATTTTTCACGAAGGAGCCGGCCGTATTTTTGATGATATGGACCCCGCCATCAAAAAAGCTACGGCCGGCGAACATGAATAATCTCAAAACAATCCGTTGTGCAAATTTGTTGTTGAAGCATAAAAACTCACCGGCTACGCCCCTAGTTGTGGCCGATTACGTTAAACTAATTGTTTGGCTTTGGTAGCTGCAAAATCCTTTGGATGAGTATAAATCCTATGAATAACCGTTGGGGAAAATGTATCATCATTGGGCTCGTTTGCCTGCTGATCGTTCTGCATCACGATATCTGGAACTGGGAAAATAAAGATCCTGTCTTTGGCTTCATGCCCATTGCGTTGGCATGGCATGCAGGAATTTCAATCGGTGCCAGTCTGGTTTGGTATCTAGCAACGCGTATTGCTTGGCCCACGTTTGAAGACGACGAACCGACATCCAGTATGACTTCCGAGGATGCATAAATATGACACAGCTAATCATAATTTCCATCTATTTGGCATTACTGTTAGGACTGGGGTTCTTCTCTAGCCGATTGTTCCGCGGCACGAGTAAAGACTATATGCTCGCGAGTCATAGTATCGGACCGTTCATGCTACTGATGTCCCTGTTCGGCACAACCATGACCGCCTTTGCGCTCGTGGGGTCAACCGGTGAGTCCTTTAAGGAAGGTGCTGGCGTCTACGGGCTGCTCGCATCCTCAAGCGGAATCATCCACTCGCTTTGCTTCTTTGTACTCGGCGTAAAACTTTGGAGCCTTGGTAAAAAACATGGCTACACCACACAGATTCAATTTTTCCGTGATCGACTCGAAAGTGATCGCATTGGGATCCTGTTATTTCCAATCCTTGTCGGCCTGATAATCCCCTATCTACTGATTGGCGTAATGGCTTCAGGAACAGTTATCAACAGTATCACCGAAGGCGCCTTCGACACTGCCTTTGCCCAATACGACTACGGTGTTCCACCTTGGCTCGCTTCGCTAGTCATTTGCCTCGTCGTACTTATCTACGTCTTCTTTGGAGGGATGCGTGGAACTGCCATTGCCAATACCGCGCAGACTATTGTGTTTATGATTCTCGGCCTGATCACGTTTGTCATCATCTCCGATAAACTTGGTGGCCTCGAAGAGTCAACTAATAAAGTTCTTGCCAAGAACCCATCAAAAATGATGCGGGCGGTCGATCCAGCAGATACCGACACCTATGAAGATAAATACAAGAAGTGGATGGTGTTTGCTCAATACGAGTATGCCAAAGAATACAAAGACCTGAAACTTGATCCCGCTGATGAGAAAGCTGCCATTGCAGCGTTTCCAACCGCTGGACCTGCTGGTTATTTGAAGAAAACACGTGGACCAGCTATCTTTGCAAAGAAAGCTGGCTTGCTGAGTAACCTCTCGATTCTAGATCAGAATTTGGCGTTGTTAATACAAGACAGCCGCTATGAAATGCCTACCGGCGAGGGTACCAAAGTTGCAGTGGATGAGCGAATTTCAAATTCAAGCATAATGACGCATCACGACATTATGGCCTTTCCACGATTGCCAGGAACCGACCGTGAAG
>JAYZBF010000117.1:0-7511 GCA_036338835.1 Planctomycetota bacterium | reverse complement strand
CGGGCGGCCAGTGGATTACGTAGCATGGTATAGGTCGAAACAACTTCGCCGCGAGCAGATCCATTGCTGCGAGTCGCGTTGAGTGATTCTTCTTGATGGGTAATCACATTGTTGACGAACATATAAGTCCAGATAACCTCTATGACGCCGTCATATACTGGAGCTTGCGTCTTACGATCGTTCTTTCGCACAACTGGACGCAGCACGTCGCCTTTTTCTAACAAGATTGGAGAACCTTGAGTTACATCAGGCACTAGACCAGCCGATCGCATTTCAATACTAGCAGTCTTACCGTCTGTCATACCGTTGTATTGAATCCGTGATATTGGCGAAAACACTTCTTGCAGACAACTGAAAATTTGGTTTGACAACATCGATAGATTACGAAACTTACGACTTGCCGCTAGCACACGCACGCGAGCATTGGTATCAAACTCTACCAACTGCAATTCAAATACTCCGCCTCGGTCTCGCAGCGAAACAGCATAAATCTTATCCAACTCTGGCAGCGGATTTGGTACAAGCAACACTTGCTCTACCTCTTCAGCACCGTCTTCTATGACACTAGTGCTGGCCGTCTCCCCGCTTTCCGCTTCACGTTCCTTGATGGCTGCAGCGATTGCCTTTTTCTTTTCTTCGTCGTATTGCACAGCGCGTAACTTAGCCTGTTTATCAACCGGCCGCTTTTCATAAAGCGCCGCGATATCTAGCATCGAAACGTCTGCGAAATTATTCACAATGTCCGAGTAGATAGCACTCGGCGGCGTTTCAAGATCGACGTGCAAGGTCGCGCCGGCCCAGTTCCTTACGTACGAACGAACTTCCTGTTGCAACCTGTCGTGTTGTATTGTTTGAAATATAGGCGCGGTATCCGTCGCGATCCAAATAAGCATCTCGTAGGGACTGAAAATCCAATTCCGCAAATCAACCACTTCACCCTTGGACTTCTGCGACTTGCTCTCGGCGGAAACCGTACCAACTGGTTCCGCCTCCGTTACATCGATTGACTCGATGTCCGTCTCTACCGCTACATTCGCATCATCCGGTTCACATCCGAGCACTGACACTAGCAACAACGTGCAGAAGAACATTAACGGTGATCGAGTTTTCATGAGGAACGTTTTCATTAGTTTGCTCTACTGCTCCTCACCAAAGTCGGGAACCAACTGCCAACGTTGGATACCATGGTATAGCGCCACTGGAGCTTCGGCCCCGAGAGTGATCCCTTCGCGGTGGACAAAATATTCTCGTAGTTGCCACAGCGGTATAATCGCAACTTTTTCATGTGCAATTCGATGCACTTGTCGCACTCGTTCTCGAACTTCCTGCCAGCGAATAGCACGCTCTAACCATTGCACAGAACGATTGACATGGTCGTCTTGAATATGAACGAGCCCGTCTGGTGACAATAATCGACTCGTATCCACGAGTGGCTCCCACATCGCCAACTTGGTGTATACCAAGTGACACTCACCTGTTTCATCAACCGATTTTCCAGCTTCAAATTCAATTAATTTAATTTGAAAGATCTCTAACTGCTCCAGCTGATATTCAATTGCTATACAGGCTTCACGCGCGTCATCTTCCGCTGGGTGCCCGATCACTATTTCTGGAATCGGAATCGGTTCTTCTTCTTTTCGCTGCGCCAATTCTTTCAGGCGCTGTTCGGCCAACTTCGCCAACACGACAGATAGTCGCGGGGAATACGGTCGCGGTACAACGCTACGATTATACGCATAGGACAACGGATCATCTAAACTGATTCCTGGTGAAAACGGACCACTAACGACTTCGCATCCGGCAACATGATGATTCTTCAGGATTAGTTGATCGAGTGTTTTTTGCCTCATGATTCCGTATAGAATGGCGCGACGAAATAATTCGTTTTGCATGTAAGGCTTGTCATAATTTGGCAGTAGCATGTGCAGCGTTGGCAGGGCATAGGGCACGACTTTGATCGTTCCGCCAATTTCATTTTGTAAGCGCACCGCCTGTACTGGCGCGACACGATCAATCACGTCGACATCTCCACGTTTGAGCGCTTTGATTGCTTCGCCTGCCGATTCAAATGTCTTTTCAAGAATTTCCGAAGGAGGAATGAAATTTGGATCTACGATTGTCGGTGCAAATGGACTGTTGGCGTTCAGGGTATAACGTAAAGTATTCGCTTCGGTATTAGATTTATTGTCCAACACGAACGGTCCGTCTTTAGCCATTGGATCATCAGCATCAAGCGAGGGATCTAGGAACACTTGCAGTAACGCTTCGGGCAACACGTGAGGGCGCTGAAAATGAATGACTACATCGTACACGTCTCGCACTTCAACTCGCAAGAATATCGCCGCCCATTGCGAGTTGTACATCGGGTGATTTGGGTCTGCCAAATTCAATAATCGCTGGGCCAAATGATAGCCGTTAATTTGTTGTCCCGCGACCAGTTTTTTTGGGGAAATACGAATTCGCAATGTCCGTCGATCACTACCTTGTCGAACTTCTCCATAGGGTGACTGATATTCTCCGCGCTCTGGCCCAGGGCCTTCATACTCCATGAACATACGACGCGTCAAAAAGCCTGTACGCCGCGCCGCCCAATTATCCATACGACTGCGATCATCACCCGCAGAGGGGTATACCGTTCCGACCGTTACTAAGGGATAACGTCTGATTGCTTCCACGGCAATCTCCCGCCCGCCTGTTACCTGAGGATAGATATCAATCATTTCCCGGACAGCTTTTTGCGCTTCTCGCAACTGCCCTGCGTCCAACAGTTTTCGCGCTTCATCACGCTTTGCGATCGCCAAATTATTAAGTTCTTTTAGAACATCCAAAGCTCGACCTACAGAAGAAGCTCCGTGGGCCCGAATTAATCGCTGGGCAATTTTTCGTGCCAAGATTATTTTGTCATCACGCATATAGGTGTCCAAAACTAATCCAGCGGCTTCATTGAGTTTTGTCTTTGAAGTTTCCGGCCCATTGTCATGAACGTATTGCTCGTTAGCAGTATGCACTTTTTCCAACAGCGATAAAGCCTCCAAATGCCGTCCATCGCTCAACCACTGAGAACCCTGAACAAACTGGAAACGATTGAGGACGTTTTCTACGCCCGGCAAACCATGATAACGTTGATCCAAGAACAAAAAATAATCAAAGGCATCATCAAAATTCCGCGCCGTGATCAAAACATTTAACTCGTCGAGCATAATATCTTCATACAATCGAATCTTCACGATATCCAGCCAAAACACTTCGTAGATATCATCGGGCGCTCCCAAAAGACGAATCTCCATCTTACCCGTCTTCTTGAGTTCTGGCGTCACTCGGCCTGGGACATCGAGTAGTTCGAGTTGCAATGCCTCAATATTGTCGTCTCTATCTTTCACCGTAATTTCGTCGAAAGGTTCCCGCGCGAGCAGATTTACGAGCAACTCTTGGGCAGACGCCGGTACCGCACAACTGAACCATAACAGCGCAGCGATCACCACTCGCCATCCAATAGCGACTTTGCGTCTCGTTTTAATTTCTCTAAAACAACTCAATTCTTCATTCTTTCTGCGTCAATTCGTATGTCATAAGTCTTGGACAAGCCACTCGTATCAGCTAAGTGGTATTACTCGTATTTCACCGTTATCAAGTGGCACCCACAATTGGCGATCGTACATGACGGGAAGTCGAGTTATTTTATGTTCTAAATCTGTGATACTAATCGTCGTGCCATCAACCAATTGAATACGCCAAATCTGGCCATCGCCTCCCGTTAAGATTAATTCGTCGTCATTGACAAACCCCGTTGCCAACAACTTGATGTTGTTCTGTTCGGTCGTCCAACGACAGCGTTGATTTTGATCAAAACAGTATAGTTGATTCGACGACGTATACAGCAGAACCTGTGAGCCAACTCGATAAGGCCCCCAGATTACGCGGCCTTGCACATTGTAGCTTGTCAACTCTTCCAGCGACTGATACCCCAACCCAACAACCTGATCATTGTTTTCAGCGCGCCTTACAACAAACACTGCATTTTTAAGCGCTGCGATTGTTTCATAAACTGGCTCGGCAAATTCAGTGCTCGCACGTTTGGAGAGATGATCCACCGGATCCTGCCGCAATGCAATCCGCATCAAGTTCTTGCGGTCTCGCAAAATCACAAAGGAGTCACTATCGTCACTCGGTAGTGCTGGGCTAGACCACGCAACTCGCTGCCCAGCTGATAAAGTAGGCTGATAAGCGACTACGTCCTGCGTCCCCTGTGGGATTTGAAACATTGCCAACTTGCCATCCTGCAAGGGCATCAGAACTTGGCCATTAAATGATGTGGCTGCTCCGCTTGGCGCGGATGTGAGGCCCTGCAATTTTACAGTCGTAGCTTGACTATCAATTGACAACTCGTCAAACACGAGCAATTCATCGTTTCCTACTAAACTCTGCAAAACGACCTGATCCTGTACTTGAATTGCATGGGAATATCCAATTTTACTGTCCGCAACATCAACTTGACTATAAACTTCCTGGGGGTCGTCATCATTACTCACAGCAAAGACGCCGGCATGTGAAGTCACTGCGGCTAAACCCTGTTTGCTTGGAAGTAACATAACACTGCCGCTGGAACCAATATCTGTTTCCCATGAGGGACGCCGCGAGTCAACCAGTTGCCCAGCAACCGTGATGGCATTGGTTCCTTGCCGTTGTCGAACATGAACCACGATGGAGCCAAATCGTTGAATTGGACCGACATAGACATCGCCATCTTCGTCGATCCAATCTTCTCGTAATTCTCCAAGTTGTGCTTGCACTTCATACTTCACCAAACGCCGCCCAGCCATAAACAAAACGCCTTCACCCGCTAAGCTATATTCGCGGATAGGATCAGAATAGGCACCCGGAATAGCTGCCATGATCGACAATGGTCCTTGCGGATTAGGAACATTCGGATCCACGTCATAGACATGTATTTCGCCCAAGTTGGTCGCAACCATAAATCGGCGCGCAAATACTTGTGGTGCCATGGTTACTAACCCTAAGAGCGTTTTGCTTTCTTGCCCAGGAGTAAAAGTCCCTTCACCGTCATGCTTAAGGATTGCGACGGTCGATCGTGCTTGTCCGTTTTCCACCAAAATCACATATCCGACGGCGTAAACCGCGGGAACAACAATCGAATCGCGCTGGTGCCCTTGAAAGTGAACTCCAATGCATTTACCACTTTTTACAGAAACAGCGTACAGATTCGAGTGATCGCCGATTTGATAGATAATTCCATTTTCATCGTCAAAACCTGGACCTACATGAGTTTGCATTGGAAAGACAATTCGGCTTTGAACATTGCCCGTTTCCATATCCACGACCAACATCGCACCTACGAACCCACTGTCGGTGTCGTCGGTGGCCGCGGCAACTTTAACATGGATATTACAATACAGCATGCCGTTATAAACTTGCGGCTGCGTCAACGGACCGCCAACTGGCAATCTCCATTTTTGTTCACCCGTTAAGGTGTCCACGCGAACTAATTCATAACGCCCTTCATCAACAATAATCGTATCTGCATTGCCAGCATCGCTGACTCGTATAGGGTTCAACGACGTCTGCAATCCAACATGTCGACGCCATTGTACTTGGCCAGTTGCCAATTCAACTCCATACACGCTGCCGCCGGCGAGAACTGCCACTGCATAACCTTGTACGCCACTGATATTTCGACCATTACGAGTCGCCACTATAACTTTGTGTTCAGCCGGCACTTCAATCGGGTCGTTGTTAGATTTCAGCACGCCTGGATGCACTGCTACCAAATCCTGCTCAGCACGTGAAATGGCTAGTACGGACTCTCGCATCCGTTGATCCATTTCTAATTCTGGATACGTTTGCAACAGCTTATCACGTTCTACGAAAGCGTCACGTGTATTTCCCGCTTGCACATACTTGGCGATCTCAGCCAAAGCCTTCTCTAGGGTCTCATTACGATCAATGTACCGTTGCACCGTCGACATCCGCTCTTTAATGCTAGTTAAACGTGTCTTGAACGTGGGGGTATTCCGTTCCGTTCCAAGGGCACCTGGCATATTAATAATCTCAAGTGCTTTCTGGGTCAGTTCATATTGTCGTCGTTTATCGTCCACTCCAGGCAGCGTTACCGCCTTGTTGATATAGTGTTCTGCAAGCTTCGGTAATTCCGTTTTCAATTCTTCCCTAGCAATCGCTGAAAAACCGGGCACTTCTTTGCCACTAAGAATTGCCTCGTAAATTTTGTCGGCGGAGCTATCGCCAATTTTCGTCATTTGCACGTGGATTTTGCACATCGCCGCATAAGACAAGGCATCATCTGCTTTATCATCTGCTGGAAATGTCTCGGAAAAAGATTCCATGGCGCTGAGAGCTTGTTGGTAGGAACCTCCCTCGTATTGATCAAAGGCATTTTCCCATTGCTTCAGGGCTGATTTGTTTGCCAAGACGATATAGAGCACCACTGCCGCAATCGACAAAAACGAAAACACTAAAGCGCTGCCAATCACAAGACGACTATCCCAAACGGTATTGTCAAATTCTGGGTCTAACAGAGAATTCGGCCCATCGGACTCACTTGTTAAAACCTCGTCAGACTCTGCAACCATTGATTCACCGGTCATAGCCGCCTGAGGATTTGGCGACGTTATTGCCGCAGTAGCAAATGGGTCTGCGGGTACCGGCGATCCTGAAAACGCCCCCAAATCAACAACACCATTCGTAACCTCTGGTGTTTGTGCAATCTTGGCATCCTCTAGGTCGATAACTTCTACTGATTCGATGTCAGTCGACTCTTCGATTTCTAGTCCCTCGAGCGAATCTGCGATTTTCGCATCGCGGTCGATCGGGTCGCCGTTGACATCCGTCGCAAACTCCAAACTCTCGTCAACCGTCGTCGGTGCAGCAGGGCGATCGGCTAACACTTCCGTCAATATAGTCTTCGCTTGGAACCGTGTGAGGTAGGATTGCTCCACCAAAAACTTGATAATCTGTTTGGGAGTCCATTGATTTTCTCCCTGCAACGCTTGCCTGCGCAATTTATCCAACAACTCTGTTTCAAGCAGGCCTTTGGAAGCGATATGTTCTATGAATTGTTTAGCGTCCATCCGTTGTTCTCTCGATTTAATATTAAGAGTTTATATTGTCGTGTTATTGCATCAGAAGAATGCGTTTTTATATCAAACGCATTTTCGAGCCGAAATTGTTTTAATAATTAATATTGTCTTCCTGCACCGTCATCAATTGCACTTGGTCTACTCCAATGACCATCCCCGCATCAATCGCTGCAATGACCTGTTGATGCAATGCTTCTTCATTTGCTTCTACAATCAACTTGTCTGGATCTCCGAGATCGGCCCTTACAAGTCGCATTTGAATACGCAAATCTTTCACGTTGGCACATTCAATATCCAGCCCATCCTCACCCATCACCCAAAACACATTATCCGCATCCACCTTGACTGTAATGAACTCGGGGTCTTCATCCTTATCATCTGGAATCGATTGTGTGCTGG
>JAYZBF010000116.1:0-7422 GCA_036338835.1 Planctomycetota bacterium | reverse complement strand
ACGACCGCCAGTTGTCGTTTGACGGAACTTAAGTACTTATCGAGTTCCGCTGGCGATATCGAACTCACTCTTTCTGTTTCAAGACTAGCCTCGGTCTGATCGAGGTATTGTGACACCAATTTCACTGCTTGATTTAAATCTTCTTGTGCCAACTGCGGTTGATTATTGAGGAAATGTAGTAGCCCCCGAGTGTCGAGCGCCATACCAACAAAATTTGTAGTCTCGGGAGTAATCAATATTGTGCTCGAAAATATCTCTGGCTCAAATGCATCTGGCACCGCGCCGAACTTCAACGCTTTGCGGAAATCTAATTCCGCGTCGGCTTGTTCATTCGCTTGCCGTAATAACTGGGCACGGAATAATAACACCCGCCCATACATTTTGCGAAACTCGATACTGCGCAGCGCCATTATCTGAGCTTGACTGTCCGCCCACTGCACACCCGGTTCAACCTGCGGCATTATGGCGTGGTGTTGATCGAGAAATGCGATAGCGGTATCCAATCGCTCTAATGCAGTCGATATCTCCTCGGCGTGATAGCTTTGATAGGCGCCTTGAACATGTGACATCGGTTGGGCAAACAGGCACATCGTGTCGCCACCTAGCAGATCGAGACAACGGTTGATGTCTTGTAACGCCTCGGTGATGTGTTCTCCGGAAATTGCAATCTGGTAAGCACGGTTGTTGTAGTAGGTCGCAGTCGCTAGCAGAGGAAGGCTTGCAAGGCGATTATCTTTTTGATACCAACTATCGATGATTTGCCATTGTTGCCACACTTGAGCTGCTTGATTTGACGGTACCGCTGCTGCGGGCGGGTCCAACACTTCACTAGTTGTACGTGGGGCAATTGCCTGACGGTTGAGTACGTCACAAAGTGTCATCCGCAGAGTTATCTCCTCCATATCGAGTGCTGCTGTTGGGTTGTCCTCATCTGAGAGGAGGCTGATGTACAAGTCGATAGCCGCTTGATATTTGCCCATTTTGTCATGCCAACGGGCTTGATCTAATTTGATAGGAGTACTGTGTGGATCCCAGTCGCTTGCTTCGGCAGTGAGTCGTAGAGCAGTTGCCCGGTCACCGTTATCCCAAGCAATTCGGGCGGACGCCTGTTTCCAAGATGCAATTTCTTTGGGGCACCATTGTATCAACAAGGGAATTGCTACTAACGCGATTAAACATGCAGAGATACGTTGCACTGTTTTTTTAGGGCCTGTCGTGCTAGGAGTCACCGGATCATCTAAAGGATCTGGAATATCAGGTGGTAGCTGCTTATCGTCCGACATTTGATATGAACCCTGCGTTAGCTAAGGTAACGAACGTTAGCAAAGTATGTGTAGTGCCCACCGCAGGAGGCGGACTTTCTACGCGGGAATTATCGACCGTTGTAGGTGCCGCCGCCATTCGAGTTCGGTGTGGCTGGCGCTACCGGTGCATAATAACTGTTTGCATTACCAGTGCTGCCTGGGCGATATGGCGCGGCGGTTGGTTGTACTGGCGGCGTCGGTGCCTCGGGATTATAAATCCCGTCAAATTGAGGTGTTTGATTTGGCAGTCCGGCAGTGTAGGCGGCTGCACCCGTTGCATTGGTATTAGTGCCTGCATTGGGAGACAGAATGTAAGCATCATTTCCCTGTGGTGTTGCGGGGGTATCTACGGCAGGCGTTGTTGGTGTAGCCGGTGTAGCCGGTGTAGCATTGGGGTCATAGAAACCTTGAATATATTGGTTTGGGTTTTGTTGCAGTGATGCAGCACTTGGAGCTGTAGGATTCGTGATAGGCTGTTGGGGTTGATACGGTTGGTATTCTTGGGCCTGTGGTTGTTGTTGCTGCGCTGGGTATTGCTGATAGGGTTGATATTGCTGGGTCTGTGTTTGTGGGGGTTGTTGCTGCTGGGCTTGGTAGGGTTGATATTGCTGGGTCTGTGTTTGTTGGGGCTGTTGCTGTGGGGCTTGGTAAGATTGGTACTGCTGACGTTGACCGTCATAGATGGGTTGTTCCGTGGCCGCCGAGTTATACTGTGGACCAATGTATGGTTGGTTTCCTAAATAGTCACTCGTTCCTTGGTTGGTCGAATTATATTGGCGGTGAACTGTTCCCTGGTCGGCAGGCGATTGGTCAGTTGTCGCAGGTGCTTGAGACGTGTAGTTATTGGCGGGTTGACCGTTGGAACCATAGTACGATGCAGCGGGTGCTTCATCTTTGGCAAAATAGCTCATGCCTGGAAGGCTTGTCCAACTCGTTGTCTTACATCCGGCAGAGAGAATGATTGAGGCAAGAATGATGCAGACCAATGGCGACCATTGTTTGGGGGCGATAATCATGACTTTGCGCGTCCTTAGCGAAACGGTTTTTTACATTTATATGTCGAAAGTGAATAATCTTTGCGGAGCATCTTATTCACGACACGCAAATGTTATCAATTACCGCAAAAATGGGTCAATGCCGCTTTTAGATTATTTATTGCCGAACGTTGAATTCCAAAGAAAAACTCCATTGCAGCTCGTAATAGTGCAATGGAGTGTGAAAATGTGCAAAGCGTGCTAGAAAACTCTAGCTTGTAGCTGCTGCATAGCGCTCGGCTACGGCATCCCAATTTACAACATTAAAGAACGCTGCAATGTAATCGGGTCGTTGATTTTGATATTTCAAGTAGTAGGCGTGTTCCCAGACGTCAAGTCCTAGAATAGGGGTGCGACCTTCCATCAGCGGTGAGTCTTGATTTGCTGTGCTTTCGACGACGAGTTGCCCGTTATCAACACTGAGCCAAGCCCAACCGCTTCCGAATCGAGTCGCGGCAGCAGCGCCAAATGCTTCTTTAAAAGCATCAAAACTACCACATGCTACGTTGATTGCTGCGGCTAGATCACCCGTTGGTTCCCCACCGCCAGAAGCAGACATGATCGACCAGAACAATGAGTGATTCGAATGGCCGCCGCCGTTGTTACGCACAGCCCCGCGGATATCCTCGCTGACACCTGCGAGATTTGAAATTAGATCGTCGACAGACTGGTCGCCGCATTCGCTTCCATCCAACGCAGCGTTTACTTTGCTGACGTAACCCGCATGGTGCTTAGAATGATGGATTTCCATAGTGCGGCTATCGATGTGTGGTTCTAGTGCATCGTATGCGTATGGGAGTTCGGGAAGTTCATATGCCATGGTTGTTTTCCTGATAAATAAATACTTATTAATAAACGATATGTCTAACAAACGTTAGAGGATGGGAGGGTCCCAAATTCAAAAAATAGTTGTTTTAAACCGTAACTGCTATTAATGGTAACGGAAAGCCAAGGGGCTTTAGAATAGGAGGATACCCGATAATTATCCGTTTCACAATCAGTCAAACCGCTTTACGACATGAGAAGTAGCCAGTGTTTTCGCAAAGTGGCTGAGAATGGCAATTAATAGTCGTTAATAAGGTCAAAACCAAACCTGAAAATGCCGAAAAATAGAGTAGCCCCTGCGCTATTAATGAATGTTGCTCAATGATATGGATATCCAGAGCTTGATGACTGCTGAAAAAACCAAAAAACGAATTGCCAGTGAGCAACCTATCCACGTTGGGTCTTCTTCCAATGCCCGTGTGTATTCTGAGCAAGCGTTATTGAGGAATCAACCACGTCTCACCGATTTGATACCGCTGAGTCGCTGGGCTTATGTCGCCTTGTTGTTAGTAGGCGTTGGGGTTATTCATTTGCTACAACTTGGTGCACGGCAGGCGTCTATCGAGTCCAACGCATTGCCACAGGAATTGTTCGCGTTGAACGGTCCTGGGACGTTGACCAGTTGGGTTTCTAGCGTACTGTTGCTGATGTTATGTGTGGGCAGTATCCAAGTGTATTTAATTAGACGTTTTAAAGCTGACGATTACAAAGGACGGTACAAAATATGGCTGTGGGTTGCAGCCATAGCAGCAGTCTTGAGTTTTGACCAAGCGACTGGCGCCCATCGACTCTTACAGGGTGTGGTGGATCGATTTGCGACTGCGGCGCCCTGGAACCAAGCATCGCTGTGGTGGATGATGATTGTCGGTGTCGTGGCGAGTTATGTCGGAATAAGGTTGTTCTTTGAATTGAGTAGCAATCTGGGTAGCTTTGTGCTGTTCGTACTCACCGCCATGGGCTATGGCGCGGTAGTTTGCTCTCGCTGGGAATCGATGCTGGGAGCGAGTTACCTGACTTCCGCTGAAGGGCAGTCGGTGAGTTTGCTGGGAGCGAACCTGTTGATGACGACAGTAGTTTGGATCTATGCGCGCACCGTGTACTTGTCGGCACAAGGAGGGCGGCAAGCTGCCATGATTAGCTCGGCCCACGATTATGAATTTGGCGTCGACGCTAAAAATATTGAAGCTGTCGCTATGGTTGTTGCGGACGAAAGTGTAATGGATAAGGATGAAGATGATTTCGAAGAACAATACATAGCTGACGACGACGAACTAGATGCCGAGGTCGAGGACTGGGATGATTTCGAAGAAGTGGACGAGGAAGTGGACGAGGAAGCGGAGTATGAGTCGTATTCACTAGAAGAGGATGAAGAAGTCGAAGAAGTACAGGGCGAGTATGAAGAATATGAAGAGCAAAGCCATGACGAATACGAAGATGCGTTAGAGCAAGAGATGCAAGCGGAGTATGCTGAGTCGCTATCGATGGCGAGTGGCGCCGAGATTGATCCAAGCGATTATGCGGATGCAGGTGAATATGCAGATGCATTGGAAGCGGTTGCTCGTGCGTCGAAAATTACACCGGCGTTTGCGTCCTCCGTTCAAGGTGTGACTGAAGGAGAGGATTTTGACGAAGATGCTTTTTGGAGCGGCTATGATTTAACGAAGATGTCTCGCAAACAACTGCGTAAGATGCGGAAAAAGCTGACACGACTCAAACGCCAGCACACAGCAGGACACTCGACTTCGCGAGCGGCCTAGGATTCTCGAAATGATAATCGTGAATCCACCAAACCCTAGTCTGTAGGGGTGGCGCTTATCAATGCACGTGCTACGCTAAACAACTCGGTAGTCAATTGAAGACAATGTATAGACAATCACAGGGTAGTAATATGAAATTGTTGGTCGTGGGTACGATTGCCTTTGACAGTGTAGAAACCCCGACGGCATCTCGCACAAATGTTATCGGCGGTTCGGCAACGTTTTTTTCTTATGCAGCGAGCTATTTTACTCCCGTAAATCTTGTGGGAGTCGTAGGCGAAGATTGGCCACAAGAAAACACTGAGATGTTCCAGAGTCGCAACATTGATACGGCGGGATTGGAAGTTGTGGCTGGCGAAAAAACGTTTTCTTGGAGTGGTAAGTACTTGCCGAATATGAATGATCGTGAGACGCTGGAATTGAATTTGAATGTTTTTGGGTCCTTTAATCCTGATTTGCCTGAATCCTATAAAACCACGCCGTTTGTGTTTTTAGCCAACGGCATGCCAGAGATCCAACTGCAGGTGCTGTCGCAGATGCGCGAGCCAAAATTGGTCGTGGCCGATACGATGGATATTTGGATTACCGATCACCGCGAGTCGTTACTTGAGTTATTGCAACAGATCGATGGGTTAGTGCTAAACGATAGTGAAGCGAAACTTCTGACGGGCGAAGAGAATCTAGTTGTGGCAGGGCGGAAAGTGCTCCAGTACGGTGTCCGATTTTGTGTGATTAAAAAGGGAGAACATGGAGCGATGTTCTTCTCGAGTGATGATTGCCCAGAGTCTTTGGAATGTTATATTTTACCAGCATAACCGACCGCCGATGTTGTGGACCCGACGGGTGCCGGTGATAGTTTTGCTGGTGGGATGATGGGCTATCTAGCTTCGATTGATGCAACGGATCTCGATAGCATCAAAAAGGCGTTAGTCTATGGGACATTGGTGGCAAGTTACAACGTCGAAGATTTTAGTTTGGATCGCATGATGCAGATTGAACGCTCGGATTTGGATAATCGTTTGGAAGAATTCTGTCGCATGATGACGTTCGTGTAATGCCGTAAGTAAGAATAAAATAATTGGGGCGTCCTGTGAAACCTATGAGAACTTTTGTAGCGGTTAATGTGTCGAGTGACACAACGAAAGCCGCTCAACGAATGATGCGGCAGATAGATGAAATCGAGATTGGCGCAAAATGTGTGCGTACGTCGAGCATGCATATTGCTTTGAAGTTTCTTGGCGAAGTGCAGATTGAAGATACGCCCGAGATTTGTAAGGCTGTGGGTCGAGCGGCTCAGGGGATGTTGAGTTTCATGATTGAATGTGGTGGGCTAGATGCTTTTCCCGAGCGTAGTCGGCCACGTACGGTCTGGATGGGAGTGCAAACTGGAGTCACAGCACTACGGCAGTTGCAGCAAAGGGTTGATGACGAAACACGTCATATTGGCTATCACGGTGAAACGCGCCAATTCCATCCGCATTTAACGTTAGCTAGGATACGCTCGACCGTACAACAAGCCGAGCCATTGCAAGCGATATTTGATAAATATCCAGCGGCCTGTGAATCTGATTCCTGCTCGATTGTTACAACCGAAACTTGGGTCGATGAAGTGATCGTCTATGCCAGTATTATGGAGCGTGGCACGCCGAGTTACGACGTACTGGGCCGTAGTCGCTTACGGTAGAGTCAACCACCGGGTTAGAATTTTCCGCGAATATGGCGGGGGCGGAAACTCGTTGCAGCGGATGCCACTAACCTAGTTTTTAACAACAGGTTCATGAAGGAAAAAGTCCGCTTGCTTAAATGAATGCACTCGGGCACCCAAGGCGACTTGTTTTTCTACTGGTTCACCAGCGCGAGTCCATTGAACCGCTACGGTATCGCCAGCGTGTAATCCGAAAAGTTGCCGTTGTAGTGTTGTCACATCGGTTAATTCAATCCCCGCAAACCTCCTTAGTATATCGCCAATTTCGATTCCCGCTGTTTCCGCAGACCCCGCCGGCGTTACTTCTGTAACTTGCAATCCTTCGTTGGTCATACGAACATTTAGCCCAAGGGCTCCAGGTTGCACTGGTGTACCTTTTCGAAGTCGCGCAAGCACATTATGAAAAACCGCTTCACAACTACGGGCATACCCCATTTTTCCAACGAGTGCCTGTGCGGGCATTGCGTGTCCCGCTAGTCCCACGAGTTGCCCTTTCAAATTTACAATGATAGTACCCCGCGAGCCGAGGCCGATCGTAGCATCAGTCACGAGCCACGGTGCCAAATGCCCTTTGTGTAGCAGATATCGTTCGCTGTCGGACACAATTCCGAGGCGAATGTCTAGTTTGTCTCGAGTGAAAGAGTTACTGCGATTTCCAAATCCAATGACGATTTCAGCCGTTGCTAGTTTTTTTGCCGGGGCAATCGGAATGAAAGGGTATTTATTTCCGGTGGTTTTAAAAACGGCAATATCATAGTCCTATTCGATTGCAATAAGTTGTAACCGTGGCTGATTAG
>JAYZBF010000115.1:0-5970 GCA_036338835.1 Planctomycetota bacterium | reverse complement strand
ACCTCCTCACCGAAACCACCCGTAGAAATCAATGTGACGGGAATGCTAAGTTTCGAACCAACCGAGGCAATTACAGTTGGCGCTGTCGTCAATTCAAATCCACGCTCTAGTACATCCACTTGTAATTCATAAAACAGCTTTTCGATCTGGCCTTTTACGCTCGAACCCGTCACCACCGCAGTCAGTTCCCCATCGACCTTCGCCACAAATCGCACTTGGGCATCGAGCAATTCCGGCGTAACATCGTCATTCTCTGCGATCAACTTTCCTTCAACGTCCAACACCTGTAACGCAACATCGAGATCTCCTCCGAGTGATAAGCTAACCGCCCGCACCTCGTACTCCTGACCCGCTGTCACTAAAAATGTTTGCTTGTCCAAAGATCCGTCCAGTCGTCGTCGATCGCCACTCTCGGTTTCAACTGCGTCTGCTCCCACCACGATGTGCTCTATTAGCAAACGATAAACAAATTGAGCGGCGCCACGAAAATCTGAGTCATGTATCACAACTCGATACCGCATTCCTTTTTGCACCAAGAACTTCAAATCCCAGTCCCGACCTTCAGTATCGACTTCATTGACCAACTCGACATCATCAGGGCCAAATACTTGAACCGCTGGATAAAAATCGCTTCCGACCCGTCGGGCGAACACTTCAAGCGACACTTCACCGGTTTTTGACGCTATGAATCCATAAGCGTCTTTCTCCGTCAATCGTCCAAGTCTGCCGGACACAGCAATTGGTGCTTTTCCTAATTCCATTAACTCGGACCGAAACCGGGACTCCACTTGTTCCACCATATCACTAACAAAAAACAGCCCTCTTTTGGATACGCCGTTGGCATTCACAATTTGCCAAGACACCCGACCCAACGCACAATTCTTATCGGGACTTAATACAGCCGTAATTTCCCGTGGGATTGGCAGGGCATTACTAAAAATCCGCGGTCCCTCCCAATAGGGTCGAGGCGGGATCAAAAACGGGCCAAGTGGTTCTACTTCCGATAACGCCACCGTCGCTGAATGAATCATGATTTGTAAATCTGGCGTAAAATCATAACCTCCAAGTCGCACTGACGTTGACGTCCCCTTTTGCACAAAGGGTGGATATACATAACCCACAGCGGGAGATTGCGATAAAAGCTTGGACTGAATTCCAAAACCCATGGTGCACACTAACGCAATCAACAACATCCCCGACCGATTTTTTAAGACTTTCGTCATGTAATTATTCAATGCCTTGTGAGCGAAAACCAAAATTTGGGAACCACTGTTTCCGCTTGTGAAGTTACGCCATAATTTCGTTTATTCGTTTACCGCCGGTGACCAGCGGAACTGGACGACCCAACGAATCCGGATAGATTTTATTGGGGTTGATGCCCATCAAATCAAGAATCGTAAACAACAGATCCTGAATCCCATATGGAGTCGTGGTTGGATAACTTGCGGTCTCATCACTCGCGCCAATCACAGCTCCCCGCTTTATCCCTCCACCCGCAAGAATGACACTCTGGCACATCGACCAATGGTCCCTACCGGCATCTTTATTGATCCGGGGAGTTCTTCCCATCTCACCCATCATGACAACCAGTGTTTCGTCTAGCATTCCCCGTTGGTCCAAATCCTCGATCAACGCACTAAACGCTTGGTCTGTCGGAGGCACCAACGCTTTGCGATGTCCAGTAAAATTATCAAAGTGCGTATCCCAACTTCCATGAGACACTCCGATAAAACGAGAACCGGCTTCAACTAACCGCCTTGCCAATAACGAACACTGCCCAATCGATGTCATGCCGTATCGCTCTCGCACCGACTCCTTCTCACCTTGGATGTTAAACGCGCGGCGGGCTGCGGGACTAGTTACCATTTCCAAAGCCTTTTCATAATATGTATCCATCGTTTTGGCTCGTCCGACACCACCTCCACCGGCGCCTAGTGCATTGGCCCGCTCCAACAAGGTTCTACGGCGTTCAAATCGGTTTTCATCTATTCCCTCCACGACATTCAAGTCTCTTACTGAAAACGTCGGCTCAACCGGATCGGTCTCAATTGTAAACGGAGCGTAACGAGGACCGTAGAATCCGGGGCCACCAGGCCCAAGCGGTTCGGGAACTTCGATATACGGCGGAACAGCACCACGATGACCCAACTCGCGAGACACCATTGAACCGATCGAGGGGTAATGCTCATTGAACGGTATCCCCTTGGCCTGGCCATCCGGAAAATTGGGCTTATAGCCTGTCAGGACCCAATGCCGACCAGTCTGGTGAGCGTTATCACCGTGACTGTGACTACGCAAGATTGTGAACCGGTCAGCAATCTTCGAACACATCGGTAAAATCTCGCTGATCTGAGTGCCTGGCACGTTAGTCGATATCGGATTAAAAGGCCCGCGAATTTCAGTAGGAGCATCGGGTTTTAAATCCCACATGTCTATATGACTCGGGCCGCCTTCGAGCATCAAGAATATGCATGATTTCACGCGTGATGGCTTGGAACTAGCCGCAACCGCTTGCATTTGCAACATCCTAGGCAACGACAAGCCACCTAGTAATCCGGTAGCCCCCAGTGTCAGAACGTTGCGCCGTGAAAGCTTGTCACAGAATCCACCTTGTTTATTAAATGAAAGATTAAACATGTTCTACTCCAATGGTTCGACGACTATCCGTATTAATGATTAAATACAAACTCACGTGTATTGATCAAGGTCCATAAAATATCTTCAACTGCCGTCTGCCGACTCGACGACGGGTCCGCAAACACGCTGACCATCAATTCCCGCTCCTCAGCCACTGGGAACCTCGATAACGTCGACAAGTACAACTCATCCACGATGTCGGCCTCGGAAAGGTTGGATTCAACTAATCGCCTCACCGCACCAAACCGACTACGAAGTTTCGCCATTGTTTCTGGTGCATTCATAAGATGCAGTGCTTGAGCAATACTCGGTTCCGTTCCACGCTCACACTCACAAACGCTTACCCGTTGTGGTTTGCCAAAGATACGGAAAAAGTAACTGGGCATGCGATTGTCCCAGATTTGAATTGCGCGGTATCCCTCAGGCCACCCATTGAACGATTCATCCACGCCTGTCGCCTGTGAAATGGCATCGAGCAGGACCTCTGCCGACATCGCTTTCCAACGAGCATGTGAAAAGTTCTGTCGATCAAATTCGTTCGATTGGTTTACCTCGGCACTCAGCTGGTAAACACGACTGGTCAATATAAACTTCGTGATCTTCTTAATATCAAAATTATCTTCAATGAATCGTTCCGCTAGCATATTCAACAGCGGCTCGTTTGAGGCGGGGTTGGTACTCCGCATATCGTCAATCGGATCTGCCAAGCCACGGCAAAAGTAATGAGCCCATAGTCGATTGACAAACATCCTCGCCAAAAATGGATTAACTGGCTCCGTCATCCACTCGGCCAATGCCAGCCGTCTCGACGAACCCTCGCCAACTACAACTGGAGTCGCTCCGAGACCAGCTGTAGGCACTATTTGTAGCGTCCGCGGATGCGTCAAATCCTGCCCAGGTCCCTCTATAATTTTCTGTGCCAGCGTTCCCATTTTCTTTTGCTTAACACCTGTAAAAAAACCTGCGAACGCAAAGTAATCGTGCTGTCCCCATTTTTCAAAGGGATGATGGTGACACTGCGCACATTCAATACGTACACCCAAAAAGGCTTGACTGATACTACGTGCAAGTTTTTCGGCGTCATTATGCACCACATAAAAAGCCGCGGGGCTTTCACTTACAGTACTGCCTGTCGCCGTAATAACATCGTTAACGAACTCGTCATAAGGACGATTATTAGCAAATTGGCTTCGCAACCAACGTGTCATTGCTATGGTACCATTAGACTGAATCCGTTCGCGATCTACCCGCAGGATATCCGCCCATTTCATTGCCCAAAAATCAGCATACTCGTCGCGTGATAATAGATACTCAATAAGTTTCTCCCGTTTATCCGGAGTACTGTCGCCCAGAAACCCGCGGGCCTCGGCAACAGTTGGCAACGTTCCTATCGAGTCCAAATAGACACGACGCAGGAAGTTTCCGTCATCAACTAATTCACTTGGTTGTATCCCTAATAGGGCAAAACGATCCCACACCAACATGTCAATTGGGTTGGTCAACATCGGCCGCTGAATATCTCCTGATTGCGGCAAACGCACGCGTGCTACCGACACTTGCCCTCGATACCGAGCTAAAATTGCCGCTTCGCCTGGCACCGTACTTACTTGCACTAATCCATCGGAGCCGACCTCAGCAACGTCCGTCGCATTAGAAATGAATTCCGCTTCCCTCGTCACGCACCGCCGAGTCCCATCAGAGTCCACGGCAAACACTTGTAGCTGTTGTCCGCTGTCGTGAAGCATGTTTGCAGTGCTGGGAAATATTTCAATTCGAATGGTCTCGAGTTCATGGGGTTCATCAAGCACAGCGCCTTCCCTTAACCACCGTAGAACGCGGGCGTACCAGAGGCCACCGTTTTCAATTTTTCGACCACCCCCATGCGGTAAATCCCCAGTTGCTTTCCGCAAGAATAAACTCGTCGCCGGTGCGGCCACGTTTACTCGTCGCCCCCGTGCAGCTTTGACAACAGCTGCAAAGTCAAATTCGTCGTCAAATCCGAACAGGCTCAATTGGAAACCGTTTTGGCCGTCGGCCTTCCCATGGCAGCCGCCGGAATTACAGGCCGCTTTCGTAAGAATTGGGTGGATATCCCGTCTAAAACTAATCGGCTTGGGATCTGTGAAGTGTTGCACCTTTACTTGGACTACTTTTGTTCCAGTACTGCTCGATACTCGGACCTCGGTTAATCCCTCTCCTACTGGGCGGACAACACCTCGTTCATTTACGACTGCAACGTCTTCATTTTTCGAGCGATATTTCGAATTGTGCGTCAAGTCGATCAGCCCATTTGCTGTATCCTGTGTCACGACGAGTTGCTGAGAACTCTCGGGGCCGACGAGCGTAACCTCTACTGGATTAACCATCGGCGCAGCAGCGACGATGAACGGCAAACATGCGATTTCAAACAAGGCAATTGTCGAAATAAGATGTAATTGAAACATACGGTTATTATAGGAAATAACTCGTACTGACGGCGACCTCGAATTGCTAAATATCTATTTCAACTACAATTGCAATCCCATTTTCACGCCAACACGTCTTTCGCTACTTTACCGGCCACGTCCGTCAAACGAAAATCTCTACCAGCGTAGTTATAGGTCAATCGTTCATGATTAATGCCCAATAAATGTAAAACTGTCGCATGCACATCATGAACGTGCATACGATCTTGTACCGCGCGAAAGCCGAATTCATCGGTTGCACCGTGAGCATACCCCCCACGCGAACCACCTCCAGCCAGCCACATGGTCATCCCATAGTGATTATGGTCGCGTCCGCTGCCATTTTCCGACACCGGCGTCCGCCCAAATTCTCCCCCCCAAATTACCAACGTGTCATCGAGCATTCCACGACGTTTCAGATCTGCGAGCAACGCAGCAATCGGTTTATCAATCGAAGTCGCTAATCCTTTTACCGCTTCATTGTGTTTACTATGCGTATCCCACGGTTGACCATTGCCATAATAGACTTGCACAAACCGAACATCACGCTCCACTAATCTTCTCGCAAGTAAACACCCATTCGCAAAATGCCCCGAACCATACTCTTCGCGAATCGTGGCGGGCTCAGCGCTAATGTCAAATGCCTCGTGTCCGGCGGACTGCATGCGGAATGCCGTTTCCATCGCAGAAATTCGCGCGGATAGCTGTTTGTCGTTACTCCGTGTTAGCCCGTGCAATCGATTTAGAGAACCGATCAAATCAAGCTCGTCTCGTTGGTCTTGCAAACTCAATTTATCATTCTTTAGAAACGGAATCATAGACTCCGGCGTGATTGTCGAATGATTGACATAACTGCCTTGGAATTGGGACGGCAAAAAAGCGCTACTCC
>JAYZBF010000114.1:0-5894 GCA_036338835.1 Planctomycetota bacterium | reverse complement strand
AAATCCACCGTCCATGTAGTGTTCGCGCGGCGCGTCGTCCGCTCCATCTGGAATCATACAGAACCACTCAAAGTAACCTCCGAGTTGATCGTCAAAAGTACGAACAAGGCCTACGGCTTGCGAGAATTCCACATAGGGGCGGTTGGTTGTGCCATCAATTGCGCGGCCAATCTGAGTCTGTCCAGCGAGCGACCATTTTTCATTGAGTACCCATGAATACATGTACGTAACCGCAGGCAGAGTTTCGCCCGCAGTAACCGAATCATCACCGGTAGGAACAGTCGCTTGTAACATCATCGCCGATTCCGGCAACGCGCCGTCTTGGGGCGTCAAAGCGATTTTAAAACCAAGGTAGAGATCCTCACCCCCACGAGTAGTTGTATCAACACCGCCGGTGCGTTCTCTTGAATCGCTGAAGTTATAGGCAATTCGCATTTCTAACCATTCGGCATAGAATCCTAAACGCCATAGCATCTCTGGGTTGGAATGCCCGCGAGCTTGAGTCGTGCCGTCGTTGTCAAAGGAATAGGTATACCCCATTTCGATTTGCTTAACGCCAAGACCAACCGTTGTGCTGGCTTCGATGAAATCCGGACGATCACCAATGAGGCCTTCGCTCATCGACGCGGGCCCACCTATTGCGTCGCTACCCGCCCAATTGAATAATGTCCCTTGTTTCTTAATGTCTTGAGCAGACAACGGTGCTACAACGAGAACGCAGCAAACTAAACAAGCCAACCGTTTCATTTGTAACGACAACATGGTATCGAATCCCACTTACCGATTTGTAATATTTATCTTCAAAATTTGCGCAAGCAAGTATCCCCTAACATGCACCTTTTCATTTATCGGTATAGTACAGCTTGCGACCACACTTTTTGATGAGTCAAAAACAAAATATATAATCGCGTAAGCTAGCGAGCCATTTACCCATGACTAGGCAAGTAAAAACTGCGCTCCAACACCCGTCACCCACCTCTACGACATTGACGACAAACATGGTCAAACATAGGATAACTACTTGGCAAGACGTATAATCCATCGATTTCATCGCTTTCCCGTCGGCATGCTACCTAAAGCTAAAGAACATGACCCTCACCTACTTTAAGCGATTTCAAATGGAGCTCGATCTCACCACCTGGTCCTCCGGTGAAGATGCAGTCGTAGCGCCCCTTGCACCGCAATACCGCTTTCTAGCATGGGATGAGCATGACCTCGCACGGCACGCCAAGGTAAAATTCCAAACCTTTGAACTTGAAATTGACGCTCACGTGTTTCCCAGCCTCAGCGAATACGAAGGGTGTCATCGGCTGATGACTCAAATCACCAGTCGCGACAACTTTATCCCCGAAGCAACTTGGTTAGTTGAATTCCAACCCGATGAAGCCTCAAATCCGATCGCAGTTGGCACAATCCAGGTACTCCATGATCTAGAAGACCGCGGAGCGATTCAGAACATTGCCATTACTCCGGACCATCGACACCAAGGAATTGGCACTGCACTTGTCAACCGTGCATTATCCAATCTAAAATCACTTGACATCCCACGGGCGATACTAGAGGTCACTGCACAAAACAACGGTGCTCTGCGGTTATATAAACGCCTTGGATTTGAAATCATCAAGACGGTTTACAAACCGTCCACTGTTACAACGCCTTAACACCTGAAGTACGCCACCACAAACCAAGGTATCCATACCTAGTGCCCGCATCCTCAATTGACACCTACCAATTCGACAATGGCCTGACACTGCTCGTAGAACAGATGCCTTGGCTAGAATCTGCTGCAGTTACATTTCTCGTGCCCGCTGGCTGCCAACGCGATCCAACCTCTCAGCCTGGTCTCGCAAAATTAACTGCCGAGATGTTACAACGTGGTTGCGGCGACCTGCAAAGCCGCGAACTCGAACAAGCTATGGATCAATTGGGGCTCGCCCGCAGTACGGCCGTCACCAACTATCACACTCGACTCAGCGCGGCAATGCCCGCAACTCGCCTCCCTGGGGCACTATCGATCTACGCCGACCTCCTGCAACGACCGCTCTTGCCCGCCACACAACTTGAGGACGGTCGCATGGTCTGCATTCAGGAGCTTTTAGCGATGCAAGACGACCTCAGCCAAAAACTAATGGAGCAGCTGCGGATTCGCCAGTATCCGGATCCCTACAGTCGTTCGGCTCACGGCACTCTGGAAACACTTCAAGAGATTTCCATTAATGATGTGCAAGAGTTTTATACCCAAAACTTCACGCCTCACGAAACCATCATCAGCATAGCCGGCAACGTCAACTCGCAGCAAATATTCCAAAGTGTCGACGAGTTGTTCGGACACTGGTCAGGGCACGAAACAACCCAAATCCAAACGACGGCACCACCCGACGGACACCATCACATCGAACAAGAATCCAATCAAACTCAGATTGGCATTGTGTTCCCCAGCGTCCCCTATTCCCATCCAGACTATTTCCAATCTCGGGGAGCAGTCGGCGTACTCAGCGACGGTATGAGTTCACGATTATTCAGCGAAGTCCGTGAAAAACGCGGTCTATGCTACACCGTATTCGCCATGTGTCACACGATACGCGAACAGGGTTGCATTTTAACATACGCCGGCACCACAACGGAGCGCGCGCAAGAAACACTTGATGTATTGTTAACGGAACTGATACGTCTAGGTGACGGCATTCTCCCGGCAGAATTAGATCGTCTCAAAGCAAAAATCAAAAGTGGTTTGATCATGCAACAAGAAAGTAGCAACTCGCGCGCGTCTTCTATCGCTGCGGACTGGCACCTGCTCGGTAAAATTAGAACGACTAGTGAATTATCGCAGATACTTGATGACCTATCCTGCGATTCGATTAATCATTACCTCGCAAACAACCGTCCGACAAATTTTCGAGTCGTCACACTTGGACAAGACGCACTCGACACATCCGCAACTACGACCCCAGACGCTGCCTCAACGAGCAGCGGGGTATTGTAACCGCCATGAACAAGCAATCCACCGTCCAATCCAACATCGAGTTCAAACGTCACACGCTTTCTAATGGTTTAGAGTTCGTTGCCGAATGCAATCCGGATGCCCTTTCCACCGGCCTCGCGTTTTTCGTCCGCACAGGCGCTCGCGACGAATCCACTGAACTATCCGGAGTCAGCCACTTCCTTGAGCACATGTGCTTTAAGGGAACGCCGACTCGTTCAGCCGAGGACGTTAATCGCGAGCTCGACGAAATGGGATCACAAAGCAATGCTTTCACTTCTCAAGAACAAACCGTCTATTTTTGCAGTGTGTTGCCAGAGCACCAATTATCGGCACTCAACCTACTGAGTGACATCATGCGACCCACGTTACGACAAAGTGATTTCGACACTGAAAAGCAAGTTATCCTCGAAGAAATCGCTAAGTACGACGACCAACCGCCCTATGGCGGTCACGATGCCGCGTTGGTCAAGCACTTCAAATCTCACCCGCTCGGCAATTCAGTTTTAGGTACAACCGAATCCGTATCAGCGCTCACTCAGCCACAAATGCTCGAATATTTTCACCGTCAATATAGCGCTAACAACCTAACTTTGGCGATGGCCGGAAATATCCAATTTGATAGGATCATTGAGCAGCTTGAAGCGGACTGCAGCGATTGGACCCATCACGATGTCCGCCGTGACACCAATCGATATTCAACCAACCCCGACACAGACGAAATCACCAATATTCAAAAAGACGGTGCTCACCAACAATACATCATTCAGATTGCCGACGGACCATCCGCCACAGACACGGATCGTTTAGCGGGTCAACTGATGTCCACAATTTTTGGAGACGATAACAACAGTCGTCTGTTCTGGGATTTGATTGACACGGGTAAGGCAGAGTACGCTGTGCTCGAATCCCAAGAATACCAAGGAACTGGTATTTTCTTAGGATATCTTTGTTGCCCGCCAGAGAACCAGCAGACTTTACTTCAGCGTTATTGCCAACTTACAGCGGAACTCCACGAGAACGGCGTAACACAACAAGAACTTGACACTGCACAAGCTAAAGTCTGTTCACACATTGTCCTGCGTGGAGAACGACCAGCAAACCGCATGTTTAACGTTGGCAGTAATTGGATACAACGGGGAATCTACGAAACGACTCGCGAATCGATTGAGCGAATTGAAGCGGTCACTTTGCAGGACATTCAAAAAGTACTTGATAAATATCCGCTTTCTCCGGCAACCACGGTTGCCACTGGACCTAAAACAGAACAACATTAATCTAGCGTGTAACGAAAATTACTTTTTCTATATTTGTCAACTGAATTAAAGGCCGAGAGATACAAACATGGACCGCACTTTAGTATTGCTTAAACCTGACTGTGTACAACGACGATTGATGGGCGAGATCATTTCCCGCTTTGAAACCAAGGGCTTCAACGTCATTGCGATGAAGATGTTACAGGTCACACCGGACTTGGCCAAACAACATTACGCTGAACATGTTGAAAAACCATTTTACCCCGGCTTGGAGGACTTCATCACCGGCGCACCAGTTGTCGCAATGTGCATTGAAGGTCTCGACGTTATCCGTGTCGTCCGCGACATGCTTGGCGCAACAAATGGCCTCAACGCCGCTGCTGGAACAATCCGCGGCGACTATAGTAGTAGTCGACAAATGAACCTCGTACACGCATCTGATGGTCCAGAAGCAGCGGACCGTGAAATGCAACTCTATTTCGACCCAACTGAAATTTGCCCATACGAACCTACACTAACTCCGTGGCTAAAAGCTGGCGACGAATAAGGCTCGCAGCGGTTAGCTCGCATCCACTTCGCCTTCCGTTCACTTCATGCAGGACATCGCGAATGAGAAATCACCGCATCGCCAATTCGTTATTAAGTTTGGCGCTCAGTTTGTGTTGTTTTTCCATCTTGGCGAACGAGCTAAAGGGTGCTCGCAAACCTAATATCCTATTTATTGCAGTGGATGATCTTCGTCCGTCACTAGGTTGTTACGGCGACAAACACGCAATCTCACCAAACATCGACGCATTGGCAAAGCGCAGCGTATTATTTGATCAAGCACATTGCCAAGTTGCAGTTTGCAATCCTTCACGTGCCAGTTTAATGACGGGGCTCAGGCCGGACAAACTTGGAGTCTGGACGCTCCCTATTCACTTTCGCGAGGCCAAGCCAAACGCGATCACTATGCCTCAGTGGTTTCGTCGTCATGGATATACGGCGATCAGCCACGGCAAAATATTTCACAACCCGACGCCAGATCCGCAATCATGGTCCGAACCAATAAGACAACGTACCGCAGTCCCTCAAGGATATCCCGACAACGTGCGAGACGTCATACGTTCCGCCCAAGCAAAACTCTCAGCGGCGGATTGGCGAAAAAACAATCTCCGTGGTCCGGCCACCGCTGCCCCAGTAATTGACGACCACTTACTTGTCGACGGTGCCCGTACTGATCTTGTCATTGAAGATCTTGAGAGATTAGCCGAATCCAATCAACCATTCTTCTTAGCGATGGGATTCATCCGCCCGCATCTTGCATGGATCGCTCCTAAAAGATATTGGGACATGTACGACCCAGACACACTACCCGTTCTAATCAACGAACAAGTTACACCGAACACTCCACCTTATGCAATTTCCACCAGCTATGAACTTACACACTATGTTGATCAAATCGATTTTCCGAAACCGAGAGACACCCAACGACTGACCAACGAAAACGCCCAACATCTAATGCATGGTTACTATGCCTGTGTTAGCTACGTCGACGCACAAATTGGTCGTCTGCTTTCAGCATTAAAAGAACATGGTCACGCAGACAACACGATCGTCGTCTTGTGGAGCGATCATGGCTGGAAATTAGGCGAACACAACGGTTGGGGAAAGATGAG
>JAYZBF010000113.1:0-11968 GCA_036338835.1 Planctomycetota bacterium | reverse complement strand
TGCATCCCTGGGGAATTTCTACGTGTGCCAGGTTTGCGCACCGACTCGCGCCGAGTTCCTGACCGGTCGATATTACCCGCGTACGGGAGTCAGTGGTGTTAGTCGTGGAGAAGGACGGCTGAATTACGATGAAACTACTATCGCAGACCTCATGAAACGAGGTGGCTACGTTACCGGCTGCTTTGGCAAGTGGCACAACGGGACCCAGCCTCCCTATCACCCGAACAACCGTGGATTCGACGAATTTTACGGTTTTACATCCGGCCACTGGGGTCACTACTTCAGTCCGCCGCTGGATCACAATGGTAAACGTGTTCGTGGCAAGGGGTTTGTTGTCAACGACTTTACTGATCACGCCCTGGCCTTTATCGAAGCAAATCAGCAACGGCCGTTCTTTTGCTACCTGCCTTACAATACGCCGCACTCACCGATGATGGTGCCTGACCGGTTTTACGCTAAGTTCGACGGCCATGATCCAGTAATGCGTCATCGGGATGTGCAACGAGAGGATGTGATGATGACCCGTGCAGCGCTGGCCATGTGTGAGAATATTGACTGGAACGTAGGGCGAATCCTGCAGAAGCTCGACCAGCTTGAACTTCGGGAAAACACAATCGTGATCTACTTTTCTGATAACGGCCCCAATTCATTCCGCTGGAACGGCGGAATGAAAGGACGTAAAGGCACCATCGACGAAGGAGGATTGCGTTCTCCCTTCTTTATTCGATGGCCACAGAAAATTCAACCTGAGAGGACCATTGCACAGATAAGCGGAGCCATCGATCTGTTGCCCACCTTGCTGGATCTCACGGGAGTATCAATGCGTATCAACAAGCGGAAGCCTCTGGATGGTCGTAGCCTCAGCCCCCTATTGCTTACGGAGTCAAGTGAGTGGGAACCGCGGTCGTTGTTCTCCATCAAGCAAAACCAAGTCAGCATACGGACTCAACAAAATCGACTCGACGCAACGGGAAAGCTGTACGATATCGAATCGGATCCTGGACAGCAGATTGATATTGCGGCTCAACATACTGAATTGACAGCAGAATTAGGCATGCTGGCAAAGAAGCATAACGCCGCGATGCAGATTCATTTCAAGGCGAATGCAAGTCGTCCATTTACAGTCGGCTATGGCGCGTCCACCACCTTGACCGCCCGTGACGGTGTCGGCCATGGCACGATCCAGCGCAGTTCCAAGGCACCGAACAACTCGTTCTTCACCAACTGGACCCAAGCTGACGATTTTATCACCTGGGATGTCGACATTGGCAAAACCGGTCGGTACGACGTCATTGTGTATTACACTTGCGCTGCTGGAAACGAAGGCGCGACGCTGCAGTTATCGGTCACTGATGGTGCCTCGACAAAAGGGGTCGTCAGCGAGGCCTTTGATCCGCCGCTGTACGACAAATCCAAGGAACGAGTCGGGAAATCACACTACTTCGTAAAAGACTTCAAACCGCTAAGTCTGGAAACGCTCCAGCTGAACAAAGGAACAGGAACTCTCAGGCTGGAGGCGGTCGACATCAAAGGCCAACAAGTGATCGACGTGCACTCGGTCGATTTGCTGCTGAGAGATCGATAGAAAACGGTACAAAGATCCGGCCGTTCGACCTTTACTCATCGTCAAGCAGTTCCACCGCGGCAAACGTTTTGCCCTCTAGCATGGCGAGACTTGCGCCCCCTCCAGTGCTCACATGAGATACTTGGTCTGCGAACCCAAGTTGTTCGATGGCTGCTGCGCTGTCACCACCACCGATAATGCTAATGGCATCGCTGGCCGCAATCGCTTCGGCCACTCGGCGCGTCCCCGCGTCAAAGGGCGGCATTTCACACACGCCCATCGGACCGTTCCAAACAACGGTTCCTGCGTCGGCTAACAATCCCGCATATTTATCGGCAGTTTCAGGACCGATATCCAATCCTTCGAACTCAGGGGCGATCGCACCAAAGGGTACAACTTCTTTATTACAATCCGCTGAAAAGTCGTCACCGCAATGCGTATCGACTGGCAATACCAGCACGTCTCCGCCACGTTCCAAAAGATCGGCGGCTAAATCGACTTTGTCCGGTTCAACTAAACTCTTACCAACTATTCCGCCGCGCGCTAACGCAAACGTGTATGCCATGGCGCCGCCAATCAAAATGTGGTCACAAACATCTAGCAACTTATTAATCACCATGATCTTATCGGAGACTTTAGCGCCGCCCAATATTGCGACAAACGGTCGTTTGGGCGATTCAATCGCTGCGGATAAATATTTGATTTCTTTTTCGACAAGTAACCCGACAACGCGTGGCTTATCCGTCATTGCTTGTGGCACGGCGACCATGGAAGCGTGTTCACGATGACAGGTACCAAAAGCATCATTACAGTAAACGTCACCGAAATTAGCTAGTTTTGTTGCAAACTCTGAATCGCCGGATTTTTCCGCTGGATCAAAACGCAGATTTTCAAGAACAACAACTCCACCATCAACAAGTTGTGACACTTTGTCGTGAGCATCGTTGCCAACTGTGTCGTTGGCCATGACAACATCCTGACCGAGAAGTTCTCCTAATCGCTTCGCAACCGGAGTTAAACTGAACCGCCCGTCATCATCATTTCCCCGTGGTCGACCGAGATGACTCATCAACACGAGGCTACCGCCACGCCGTAGCACTGAATGAATCGAAGGTAACGCCATTTCAATACGGCGGTCGTCGGTAATTTCACTTGCGGCGTTTAGTGGCACATTGAAATCAACTCGCATCAACACTCGTTTCCCTGCGACATCTATTTGTGTGATCGATTGCTTAGTCATGTCATCTCTGTGCTGATTGTATAAAGTTCAAACTATCTATTGTGTCGCCGTCTCGCGGATTTGGCTAGACCCGTATGCAGGGACTATCGCCGCCAAGTTTATGGTGTTATTCCGTTGCCAAACTGATAGCGACAATGTTAAAGTCTCTGCATGTTAGTCCAACGTATTTAAGGGGTTGTTTTTCTTGATGAATATCTCTTGGTGGATGTGGATCGTGATCGTAATCGGTGCATTAATTGTGCTAACAGTAATATACGATTTGTGTCAGCGTAAACATACTATTTTGCGCAACTACCCTGTCGTCGGTCATTTTCGATATTGGCTGGAACGTTTTGGACCGGAGCTCCGACAATACATTGTGACCAACAACAACGAGGAACGCCCGTTTTCTCGTGATCAACGCCGCTGGGTCTACGCGTCGGCTAAACAGGAAAACAATTATTTTGGTTTTGGGACGGACAAAGATCTTGAGCTATCCCCCAATCACCTTGTGATTAAACACGCCGCCTTTCCAATTTCATCCCCCCGTCCTGAAGACCCTGACTACGACCCGCTGCATATGATTGACGTTGCTAAAATCCTTGGCGGGTACCGCGACCGCAAGCATCAGTTTAGACCGAAATCAATCATTAGTGTTTCTGCGATGAGTTTTGGTTCTCTCAGTGCGACGGCCGTCGAATCACTCAATCGAGGTTGTCAAGAGACGGGTTGCTTACACAACACGGGCGAAGGAGGGATAAGTCCGTATCACTTAAACGGTGGAAATCTGATTTGGCAACTAGGAACCGGTTATTTCGGAGCGAGGAATACGGATGGTACATTTTCGCAACAACATTTTCTGGACGCGATCGAACAAGCTAAAGGCAAAGTAAAGGCCATTGAAATTAAGCTGAGCCAAGGAGCAAAGCCGGGATTAGGAGGCATGTTGCCAGCAGCCAAGGTGTCCCCAGAGATCGCCAAGATCCGAGACATTCCCGTTGGCAAGGATTGCGTCAGCCCGGCAAGTCACTCAGCATTTTCAAACGTGGATGAGATGTTGGATTTTGTGGAACAACTTGCGGATATTTCAGGGCTCCCCATTGGTATTAAGAGTGCTGTTGGGGAGACTGAATTCTGGGACGACCTAATAAATCACGTACAAAACACAGATCGTTGTGTCGATTTCATAACCATTGATGGTTCAGAAGGCGGAACGGGCGCCGCACCACTTGCATTTTCAGACCACGTTGCGCTTCCGTTTAAACAGGCTTTTGCCTCGGTATTCAAAAAGTTTGAACTTGCCGGTATTGCTCACAATATCGTTTTTACTGGATCTGGAAAACTTGGATTTCCAGAAACATCCCTCCTCGCACTGGCACTGGGGTGTGACATGATCAGCATAGCCAGAGAGCCGATGTTGGCGATTGGTTGTGTTCAGGCCCAACGTTGCCATTCCGGTCATTGTCCTACGGGGATCGCAACGCAAAACAAACGGCTGATGTGGGGACTGGATCCTACGCTGAAGTCCAACCGACTTGCAAATTACCTCATCGCGTTGCGGAAAGAAATCATTCAATTGACGCACGCCTGCGGTTACGAGCATCCAGCGCAGATCACGCCTAAACAATTTTCGATCGTCGATGATAACTATGCCTCACATAGTGTTGCCGACATATTTGGATACCGCGAAGGCTGGGGTAGTCCGACGACCGAGCACATCGACGAGGTGGTAGGTATCATTCGAGCAGCCACCGAAATGCGGATTACGATGTGACACATCGATGTTGAAAATATCAAACCCAGCGGGCACTACTTGCCAATAGGTACGTCGATGATTTCGATTTTGTGTTCATCGGAGTTTGCTTTGAGTTCCGGTGCATACATCGCGTAACCGATGGTCGGCAAGGCGGAGAATTTACCTGGAATCTCAGCTCGCACACGGTAGGTAAAGCTGTGCTTGCCCCGCGAAATACGGCGAATGAAATAATTGACGCTGGCGTCTCTCATTTCACGATAGGCTGCCAGTCCTGTGTAGATGTACCCACTGCGCAGATCGACCGCTTCAAATCCAGCTGCTTTGTGGTCTTCAAACATCAAATACTCATAATCATTTTTACTGTCAATCAGTAATTCGATTTCGATTAAGTCACCGCTGAGGACATCATCGCCGGAGGCCAGAGGAATACGTTTGAAGCGTTCTTCTTTTTGTTGCACGACTTGTCCCCGCGATCCTGCTACATCTGTGGTGCGGTTGTCGGGAATCAGCTTGTAGAAACGACGTTCCACTTTGATTTCTAATCCCGCCTTCGTGATGAAATCTTCGAGCGTGAAGTTGGTGAGGTAAACGTTGAAGTAGACTGGCCCCACACCTTTGCGGCGAACTTCAACTTTATGTGCTCCATCGAGAACTTCATCACCGGTTAGAATGAACTTGTTGTCGAAGGAGAACAGGTTTTCGGCATCGATATGAACTTCCTTGCGCTTTTCGCCGTCCACCCAAATTTCAACATCCATATCGGGTTTGGCTTCGCCGGTCGCTTTGATGTATTCAGAAAACGCCTCGACACACAATGACGTGTCGCGAGTCGATTTCCAGTAGGTGGCATGTTTACGGTTGTTTAATAAATACTTCACAAGTCGAGATGCTTGAACGCTATTGGGTTTAACCCGTGCGAGCAGTTTTAAGTAATAAGCATTTGTTTCAATTTCATCACCGTACCAATACCACCAATACCCCCCTGCGGGCATTTCTAGGTAAGCGGTTTCATTCTCTTCGTCTTGCTCCAAGTACTGTTCAATATTGCGAACTAGCATGGTTAGTTTTTCTTGGTGTTTGCGAGTTTCTAAGCCAAGTGCATAAACAACCATACCGTAAACACTGAGGTGTGAACGATCGCGATACAAGAACTGTTGCATCTCGACGTTCTCCGCGCCTGCTTCAGCCAAGATCATGTAGATCAATGCATCACGATTGTCTGCGAATGGCTTCGACGGCGTCTTGTTTGTGCCGTGTCGTTTGATTTTGTCAACCTCAGCGGATTCGTGGCGTTGTAGCCATTGGACGCCGCGTTTAATGATATTCGGATCGACCTTCACATCATTAGCGACAGCCACTTGCAGTCCATGTACGACGACCGCTGTGGTGTGCGGATAGCTGTACCCTTTGCCACCGGAGAACCAACCCCAGCCACCATCAGGGTTTTGCATGTTAGTCAAACGCGTGACACCGGCGGATACAATTTTGTTGACTTCCGCTTGGCTAAACACAGGGTTGGAGTTGTAGCGTTTCCACTGTTTAGCTCGCTCTTGATCATCGCCAATCTCCTGGGCGTTGAGATTGGTTCGCTTTTCGCGAATTTGATCTAGATCGAGTTGCATGCTGATGAGTGTGTGTTGCGTAATTGCTGCCGGCAGGAATCGATTTAGCGTTTGCTCGGTACAGCCATATGGATAATCGAGCATGTACGGCAACGCGTCGACCATGGCCCCGGCAAGCGTCGGTGAATATCGAATTTCTAACACGGATTGATCCTGGCGACGTTCGCTAGGCACGGTAATCGTGACTTGCGATTGGTTGTCCTCAGGTCGAATCGTACCAGCCCATGCTTCTGTCTTTAAGATACCGTGTACGTGGACGGGGAACTTCATTTCCATCGCATCTGATTCTTCGTCTGTCAGGGCCGCCATTGTAATCGAGGTCTCGCCTTCGCCAGAAACCTTCACACGCCAATCAACGCGAGCTTCTCCGTGGGCATCGACCGTGATAACCTGATTGGCTTCCCCGAGATTAACCAAGTATTTGTTATCCAAGGTCAATTTAACTTCAACCTCCTTAGCAGTTTCAAGATAGTTGTGGACGTTGGCAGATAGCACGATCTCGTCTTTTTCTACAAAGAAGCGAGGTGCTTGCATGCGGACGATCACATTCTTTCGAGTGATCACTTCGGTATGCCCTGAGCCGACGTTCGTCCCGTGCCCCATCGCCCAGACGTTGACTTTCCAAGTCGTCAAACTTTCGGGCATGCTTACCTTGACTTCGGCAAACCCCTCTTGATCCGTATTCAAAGTCCCGACCCACAAAGCGGTGTCGGCAAAATTGGACCGCACATTGGGCTCGAGTTTAGGCGCATTGCCAGATCCGGAATTGCCTAATTCTTCCGCTTGTTGGCTGTTGCTGGCAGCGCTCCTCATGTTTTTCATAGCACCTCCCATAGCACCTCCCATACCACCGGGCATGGCTCCCTCGGCACTGGCGCTGTCCATGGCCATGGCTGCTTGAGGTGCTCCCATGCCACCAGCGAATCCTCTGGTTTTGCTTAATACGCGGCGCCCATCGCCAAAGTCACGCTGCGCATTAGACACATCGTCATCAGCTACAGTGGCTCCAAAGACTCCCAGTGGATTCATGTAATTTGTGTAAGGCATGTAGCGTTCACGGGCATATTTTTGCAGGTTGCTTTGGTGACTGGGGTTATGCCGACGGTGCCATTTCCAGAAGAAGTCACGGATTTCAGGAACATTGCTACCGCCAGAAATATATTCAACTGACTTGTCGTAGATGGAGACTGCCGTTGTGCCAACAAACGGTTTTCCAGTGTGGTCGGTCAATTGGACTTTAACAGTGGCATCTTCGCCTGGTTTATACGTCTCCGAGGATGGTGTTACCGCGACGTTAATCACTCGTTTCTCAGGTGGAACAACAATTTCCTTTGTTTCTTGAAACACTCGCCCATTGGCAATCGTTACGGCTTCGACAAAGAAGTTGGGCATATCTTTCTTGATGACGGTGATTTCAACGACGGTACTTTTACCATTAAGCCGAACCAACTTAGGCGGTAGATAGACGCCGTTGGTCGGTCGTACGAAAAGTAAAACAGTACTGCCTCGCAGTTCAGTATTGATTTGTAATTTTACGGTATCGCCAGGTGCGTATTCACGTTTATCGGGAATGAGTTCGATGTCACTATATCTAAATTGTGACCCGTCATACCCATCGCCAATGACGGTGAAGATATAGCCCCCTTCGATCTCGTGACCTTCGCCATCGTCAACAGTGTAGGACAGTCGATATTGGCCTTTGTTAGCTGCTTTGATCTGGATTCTTGCGCGGCCTTCGTCATCGGTATCGAGTTTCCATTTTTGGACAACAGATTCAATGGGCTCACCCTTACGATCGTAAGTGAGTTTCAATAATTCGAGTTTTCCTTTACCTTGGACGGCTCTTTTGTCGAGTGTTTGAGCATGAAAGTTTGCATTGATGGAGTCACCGCTGTGATAATAGCCACGGTCTACCCACGTAAATACTTTGAAAGGCTTACGTGTGGCAAGGACCGAACCAGTGCCAACAATAGTTCTTCGTGATTGGTCGCGAACTTCGGCGACGATCTCATACCGGTGATCCATATCGCCATGGACTTCTTTGGCAATTGCGGTGTCAATCTCCACGTCGACGGTACCGTCTGCATTGAGTTCTACTTCGCGCTGCATCACTAGCTCGGGTGGAGTTTGGCGGCTACCGAACCACCATGGCGCGGGACGTATGCATCCGACCCAGTTGTTCCAGCCTGGATACCATGGATAGTCATAACAGAACCACCAATAACCGGGGCTGAAACACCAGTCCCAACGAGCGGTGGGATACCAGTTTTCAGTATGAGAATATCTACGAACGGTGATCTTAACGGTGCCTTCGGTCACTGGTGATCCGAAATAGTATTTTGCCTGGACTTTTGCCTTAATCACTTCGCCTAGTGCGACAGGTTTCTCCGGCGCTTCAATCGATACTTCATATTCGGGTTTCTTGTATTCTTCAATTTGGAAAGTGTTGCCACCGTTGATTTGATTATTACCGACTCCACGCATATGGACTCGATACGTACCGAGCATCGCATCCTCGGGAGCTTTCCACTGGAACTCGAATCCGCCAAATTCGTCAGCTTTGATCGCTTTGCTAAGCACTTTTTCGCCACGCGGATTGTATAGTTCAAGCGAACCGGTAGCACCGGCAAACTGAGAAACGTCGGTTTTGTCATACTGTGCTTTTCGCATCCACCCCTTAAGTTTTACGGTGTGGTCTGGTCGATAGACTGGGCGGTCTGTAATAAGGAATACTTTGGTTTGCTTGTAGATTTGGTCATGGATTTGTCCGAACCAAATGCCATGGAAACCGAGGAAGGCAAAACGTTTACCGGGAGTTCGAGCAGAAGTTAACCATTGGTAGTTTTGCGGAGCGACCGTTTTGTCTATTTGGACAATTCCCTTTGCATCGGTTGTCTTGACGAATTGTTTGACTTGATATTGGAGCTTACCTTCTTTTGTGCGAGTTTGGCGAAAACCATAGAAGTCGACGATACCATCGGGAATCGGTTTTCCCGAAACAGAGTCGGCCATGTAATACATCTGCCCACCATCGGTAGGAAGTTTGACGAGTGTAGTATCGTTGAGCCAATAAACGATTGAAGTTGTATTACCACCTTCGACGTTGGCAGTAATTTTATAAGCGCCGGTTGCATCCAGAGGGACGTCGACAGTGACACGGCGGTCAAAATGACCATCTCGAGGCTCTAGGTCAACAGTCCATTGGGCGACCTTTTCCGTGATGTATCTCGACTCATTTTTATGGAATATTAGGCTACCAAGGTTGTTGATCGTGTGTAGCGTATCGAATTGTTGACTGTTGTTGATGTGTGTCTTGATGTCATTAATAAGTTTTTTCACATCAATACGCTGAGCTTGAAAGGTTACTTTGCTGGCGTTTCGGAATTTGTAAGTGAAACTTTTCTGTTCGTTGGTGGTTTGTCCGCTGATTGGATCGAAACTGCCCCAATTGCCGACGACCGATTGCAGTTGCGTCTGAATGTTGCCGACAGAAGGGTGATTCGGGAATCGCTTGATGAGGTCACGCAGGACTGTAGCGCCTTGGGTGAATTGACGGCGGTTTAGGTAGATGCTAGCGAGATTCTGACCTGCTTGAATACGGATGTTGACTTCCTGTTGGGATGCAGCCGTGGTGATGTCACGGAATAGTTTGATATGGTTGAACTCGTCAGGCATATCAAATCGGGTAACACCGACCGCCAGTTGGGCGATAGTTTCTGAATCATTTAGTGAGTCAACACTATAGCGACCCTTGCGAGCGTCATTTTGGTCGTCCTCGGCATTGCGTCCCCAGTTGTTAGGCACCCCATAATAGGACATCGTTTGCACGCCAAATTGCCCGTGTAAAAATTGAGCAAGTTGAAGTTGCATCTGAAAACGGATTGCCGGATTCACTTCGGCAGCCGTGGCTAGTGCCCAACGCCACCGTTGGCCGTCCGTTTTAGCGTCTTTCCAGGAACGGACTAAACTGTGGTATATCGGTTTGCCTTCTACATCTACAGGTGCTCCTTGTCCGCCATATCCCCGCCCATACCCCTTGTCGTAATCCGGCAGGGTTGTCAGATCCGTCATGGTTTGTAACCGCCAAGCACCGCCGTTGAATTGCAAGGCGTGGGCCAGCTGCACAAACAATTGCCCCGCTTCAGATTTGTTTGGTTCTTGCATCGCAAACGGCACAGCTTGTTCAAATAGCTGTAATGCTCTAACTCGATCTCGATCAGTGCTATTAAGTACTTCCCCGGTAATTCTTTGTGGGGCACGCTGCCATTGGTTGTCGACTAAAACGCCGTGCTTAGGGACTGATTGATATTGCTGGATCGCTTGGCTTAAAACTCGCAAATCTTTCGGATGGGCGGCAATAATTTTTTCAATGAGTTGATCGAATTCTGTATATTTGCGTAGACGCTGCATACATTGAAAGAGCATGCCCATGTCTTGGACCAGTTCTAATCCGCCAGTATCGGATCGCGTTGCCAGTTCAGAAAAACCATCATACGCTTCTTTAATGTTGTTTTCGGAAAATTGTTTGCGACTTTGACTACGCAAGTCGCTGTTGCTGATATCAGCAAAAATCCCCCAACTGACCGAGCAAATCAGTGTTAGCAGGACAAAAGAAATGAATGTTCGTCGGTGTGTTATATGTTTCATAGGTTTTAGCTATTCAGCAGAGTTAGGGTTTAAAACGGTTTGTTTTTGGGGCGTTCAAGTGGCTAAATAAAGGATACATCTATTGTTATTGATGCTTACAGCGTAAGATTAGTTCCCATGAATTGTATAGAATATTGAAATAAAAGTTAGTGAGTACAGTTAACTATACGATACGTTTTAATAGTAGTTGTTTGCGGACAGCGCGCAAATGACATCATACCATTTTTAGGTACCATAAATAACACAAATATGTAGTGCCGTTCGCAGAGCTGCTCTCAAGGACCTCCGTTATTGCAATGTCTGATTTGTTTAATCCATATGTAGAGTTCTTAGACTTAGATACGGCGCCCAAGTGCCCTACCTATTATGAACTGCTGGGTATTAGCAACAGTAACGAGTGTACGCATGACCTTATCGAGAATGGTCGAATTACATCCTTAGCCAAAATACGGGCATTCAAACCAGGTGCCAATGCTGCCGCGTGGGCAGCAGTACTTGATGAAGTTGCCTTGGCGAGTACCACGCTACTCGATTCGGATTTAAAAACTACCTATGACAATCAACTTACAGCTGGCGAAGTCCCAACCGTACTCGACCTCGTGCAACGCTTAGGGCCGATCGAACGCGTTGACGCTAGTTCCACAGTTTCTGCCGAATCCGCAGATCCGGTCGATTCGATGGCGCCATCGCATTTACAATCAGGTGCAGCAGCCAGTGTACGAGTTGCGGCGACACAACCGGTCGTTCCAACCGCAGCCGCTGTTCCGGTTGCCGCACCGATTGCCACGGCAGCACCCGTGGAAACTGCGACTCCAATTGCACAGGCGGTTATACCATTGCCGGATACGACTGGACTATTTGAACAACCGCAATCCACGGGCGGATTTGACGGTCCTCAAATCCAGGGAAACCGACGACGTTCGTCGAAAAAAACGAGTTCACCACTTTTGCTATACGCGGGCATCCTCTTGTTTTTAATCACAGGTGGGGCGGCTTTTGTTTTTCTGGGCGATAACGTGCGACAGGCGAATGCGAGGAATCACGATTCGCAGGGCCCCAGTGAGTCCCAATTGGCGCAAAAACCGCCGGAGTCCGATGGTGGAACAACAACGAAGCCCGCTGCACCAAACGTTGAGCAACCCAAACCGCGTCCGCCAGCG
>JAYZBF010000112.1:0-12084 GCA_036338835.1 Planctomycetota bacterium | reverse complement strand
AATTGCGGGAAATGTATGTACCACGAAAAATCTACGGCGATTACCTGTGTGGGCTCTTGGCAACCTGCCAACAACCAATCGATCCCCGGTGCAATGTAACGGTCCAAACGATCGACGATCAAGTCGTCGATATTGTGGTCGCCAGTGACGGCCCTGTGCAAGTCTGCCTAGAAAGTGGTGAATCGATTGATGCCAATCAAGTTTTGCTAGCTACTGGAAATCAACCACCTGGATCCTTTCCCTCAGATGCGCCCTTGAGTCACGACCCTCGTTATCGCAGTGACCCCTGGCACGACTGGGTCAGCCGTTTGCCCGGTTCTGGTGGAACAATCGTTCTCTTAGGCACCGGACTTACTATGGTTGATGTCGTACTGACACTTGACGAGTTGCAATGGGATGGAAAAATTATCGCCCTCTCGCGCAATGGTATGCCACCACAATCGCACTTTCGCGGAATTGCTTATGAAGATTACATGCCAGACAACGCTACTGAACTGAGCCTCGATCAATTACGAGCGATCGTTCAAAAACACTGTAGCCAACTGCAGCAAATGAGCCAAAATCCCGCAATTGCAATTGATAAACTACGCCCACACACCCAACGTCTTTGGCAAAATCTAACTACCGAAGAAAAACAGAGCTTTCTTGCACAAGATGCAGCCCTCTGGAATGTCACGCGACACCGCATTGCCACCTCAATTCATGACGTCATTACCGATGCCCTCGATAGCGGTCGTTTGACACTCAAATCAGGCACGATTCAACGCCTAGCTCCTAACGAAGAAAATATCGAGGTAGTTCTGCATGACCAACAAGATAATTCGTTCTCCGAATTCGGCGACCTAGTCATTAACTGCACGGGCCCGCAAAGCAGTTTTTCAAACGCCGGAATTACTTTGTTCGACAACCTACTCGAAAAAGGTCTCGTTTGTAGTGATGATCTTGATATGGGACTTCAAGTAGACGATCGATTTGCGGTTATCGAAAGCAATGGCGAACCAAGTCGTTGGATGTTTGCGATGGGACCTTTATTAAAAGGTAGCCTTTGGGAAACAACGGCTGTCTCTGAACTGCGAGGGCAAGCGATGAGGATTGCTGAAATTCTACTAGAACGTGCCCCGGCAGAAGTCCCCCAACAAGATGTACTGGAATATTACATCTAGAGGGTCACTATTTAAATTTTCAAAAGGCTGATTGAAGATGAATCGACTACGCACCATTGAAAACATCACCGTCTGGCTACTTGCAATTTGCTTGAATCTGACTGGGCAAGGTTTGTTTGCGGCAAATGAAAACACGGTGGACCACGTCAAACAAATTATTGCCCACCGAGGTGCCAGTGCGGAACGACCTGAATGTACATTATCTGCGTTTACTCGATCTATCGAAGTCGGAGCTACTGCGGTCGAAATGGATGTTCGTACTACCCGTGATGGCAAACTCTATTTACTCCACGATGCGACACTCAACCGCACCACTGACGGAAAAGGCATTGCTTCTGATAAAACGCTTGCCCAATTAAAACAACTCGATGCCGGCTCTTGGTTTAACAAAGAATACCAAGGAGAACGAATTCCGGAGTTACGAGAAGCGCTACAGCAATGAAAAACAAAAATTGACGTATTACTCGATCTTAAAGAACAGGGTACGACGTATGCTCAACAAGTCACAGCAGAGGTCATTAAATATGGTGACCCTAAACGTACCATCGTGGGCGTCCGCAGTGTTGAACAAGCGCTGCTGTTTCGTAAACTACTACCCGAAGCGAGACAATTAGGTTTAATTCCAAACCCGCAATCGATTGCCGCTTTCGTCGATGCTAAAGTTGAGACGATTCGCTTATGGCCCGATTGGCTCAAGGACAAATCACTCGTACCCCAAATCAAAAAACTCGGAGCACAACTCCACCTAAACGGGACAACCGGTTTGCCAAACGAAGTATTACCATTGATCGCACACCAACCTTTTTCCTTGTCAGCAGACGATCCAGCGACCTTAATCAAAACGCTGAAGTCGCTTAAGCGAGATCGCCAACCAGATTGTGGTTGCGAGATCTACAAGCTCTCGACTGCCTATGATCTGCCAAAACTGGCATGGAGGGTGACAGCTCAAGCATTACACGTTTCTAATGCGAAAAAGGATGGTTTTTGTCTAAACGGAGCACTGCGGTGTCTAAAAATCACCACCCCGAACTATAGACAAGCTGGCGGAGAGCCGCCACAGTTTAGTGTACCGGCTGGAAATCATAAATTTGCATTTTCCCCAGCGTTACAGTTTTTCCAAGTTACTATTGGTAAACGATAAACAGCCCATGACCCGTATCCCTCTAACAATCGTCATGCTTCTATTGTGTGCAACAACGGTTTGCGCCCAAGAAGTCACCGTCAAACTCAATGTCAGAAAGACGTGGATCGAGACACCCATGGGCAAGCCTGTGATTGACCGCGGCAGTGAAGGCAGTTGGGATTTTACTGCGGTCGATAATCCTTATGTGTTTGTTGAGAACAATCGCTACTATTGTTTTTTTGAAGCACAAGACACCAAGGAATCTAATTGGCACGAACGAATTGGGTTGGCGATCTCAGAGGATGGTGTGCACTGGAAGAAGCAAGCCAATAATCCAATTGTCGATGTTGGCGTGTCTGGAAGTTGGGACGGGGCTGTCGCCAAACTTCCAGCGACCGTGATTAAGCATGAAAGCCGGTACTATTTGTTCTACTCTGGCCGAGATGTCCACAACACCAAAATGACATCAAAAAACATCGGAGTTGTAATTGCAACAGAATTAACTGGTCAATGGATTAAATCCGCTCGCAACCCACTGCTGCAAGGACGCGAAGATAAATGGGACACACATGTCACGACGATGCCAACGAACATTTTTAAACGTGACGACCGTTTTTGGTTGGGGTATCGAGGTATGCAGGGATTGTATTTCGATCAAGGCTTAGGATTCGCTAGCAGTGATAATTTATTGGAATGGCGACGAGAGACCGATGAAGCACCCGCTATATCAATCGACGAGGAGATCGCTTCTATGTCGATCGTCCAAGTCGGCGACGCCTACATAGGAATTTCTCAGCCAACAAAAATTGTAAACCGCCGCTACTGGAATTCCAAAGATCTCTTGAAATGGACCAAAGGGACACCGGTGCTCTTTAAGTCCAGTGGTAAAGTGGACACAATATCGAATCCGTTCCTTGTGCGTGGCCAATGGAACGTTCTTTACGAACAAGACGACCGTATCTACCAAGCGGTTTTAGGCGATAATTAACGCGCATTTATAGGGTTTCTCGCTGTATAAGAGGCCTACGGTACAGCCACCGGTGAACTTTTCGCAGTTTTTTTCGTATTAATAGATAGCGTGTGACCTAACGTGTCACACCTGTTATCGAAGATATGCATTAGGAAGGCAAAGCAGAGTGTTTTGCTTGACTTTTCACAACATTAATAGGAAGGACCCTATAGTATGAACGATAGCATTCTCAACGAAATCCCACGCGACGCATTAGTTCTGCATGACCGCAAATGGCTCGAGTATTGCCAATGGATCGCCTTTAAACAGGAACTCGAAGATGAAGCGGTTTGGTATTTTCAGGAAGTAGAATCCAAACGTCCAAGTAAACCAAGATAAAAACCTACTGGTGTAGTCTTGCTGATATTACATGAAATCCTAGGCTTGCATGACTAGCGGTTTAGCTGCCTATCATTCTTCCGGTTAACCAGATTACCGGTTTACGTGGCGACTAAAACGCATCATATTACTCGAACTAGTTGTTCCCCGCGAAACACCAATTGTTCAGAGCAATAACTGTATGGCTACCAGAAAAGATAGCTACTCCAGCATCTTCCTTTCAATCACAGATGCCAATCTGCCTCCAGATTTCATCAATGACTATAGTAAATATTCCGATTTCAAGTTGTTGACCAAAGGTGGTAAAGCGACGCTACAAACATGTGTTGATGCTGGATTGGGTCGTGTCGTAGTCCATAAATCGATTCATCCACATCTCGCCGACAATGTCCGCGAACGGCGACGGTTTACTCGCGAAGCCAGAATTGCTGCGCAACTGCAACATCCCAACACCATTCCGATTTATGAAATGGGACGGACTCCTAGCGGCAACCTTTATTTCACAATGAAGTATATTGCCGGCACCGATCTATTTCATCAAATCCAAAAACTGAAATCCAATGATGCCATAGCAATAGAAGAGTTTACACTGGATCGGATGCTCGAAATCTTCATCCAAGCCTGTCAAGCTTTAGCAAATGCCCACGCACATGGTGTGATCCACCGCGACATCAAACCCGAGAACATATTGATTGGCCAGTTTGGTGAAATCTGTTTAGTCGACTGGGGTGTCGCTAAGATTTGGGGAATGCCCAACGAAGAACGGACTCCTGAACAAAAAGACCGCGGCGACCAACTAACCGCAACCGGCCAACGGCCAGGCACTCCATTGTATATGTCTCCTGAACAAATCGTCGGCAGCTATTATGTCGACCAACGCACCGACGTATATTCAGCGGGCGTCGTGCTCTATGAAATACTGTGCCTTGATGTTCCCTTCATGGGCAAAAATATTCACGGAACATTTGACATGGTGATTCATGACCAACCGATGTTGCCAAGTCAAAAGAATCCCCGCCGCAAAATTCCGTCGCAGCTTGAGGCTATCTGCATGAAAGCACTCGAAAAAGACCCAGCCAAACGGCAACCTAGTATCTCAGAACTCATTACGCAGGTCCGAGAGTTCCAGCAGCATCACAAAATGAAATCGTAATGTATAGCAACGAGTCGATTTTGCATTCGTTCGTATTCTATTTTGATGAACGCTTAATAAATTCACAAAAAACGCATCCTTAATATGAGCCGGTGCGGCATGACCCATCAGAGGTTCATTGAGCATTGTTTTATTGCTCGGTTTTACGTTGAGCACGTTAAATGCGGCATAGCTAACAGCCTTGAACAATCCCTTCAACTAATAGTAAATTGCCCCTCGACGTGATAAAATACGCATTGCGTTTTTGTAACCATCTATAAATAGGACCATTGATCTATGCGATCTCTGCTAAGACGAACAAACAACCGTTTCCAACTTGCAACAGTACTCTTTTCCGTTTGTTGCGGTCTCTTGTTTACTCAACCGACGACGGCTCAAAACTTAGAGCTCCCTGAAAATGCCAACATTACCATTATCGGTAACACACTCGCAGATCGCATGCAGCACTATCCTTGGTTGGAGTCCTACACGCAAGCGTTACACCCCAATCATTCGCTCGTATTTCGGAACCTCGGGTTTTCCGGTGACGAAATCAATGCCCGCCAACGCTCGGCAAATTTCGGTAGCGCTGACCAATGGCTAACGAAAACCAAGTCCGATGTCGTACTCTGTTTCTTTGGTTACAACGAAGCCTTGCGGGGAGCCGGCACTGTCGACGCATTTAGCAAAAACTTAACGGCCATGATCGATGGTATGCTGGCACAAAAATACAACGGTACATCTGCGCCCACTATCGTCATCTTTTCACCAATTGCCCATGAAGACCTCAAGAGTCGCCATCTCCCAGACGGTAAACAGAACAATGCCTTACTCGAATTGTTCACGCAAGCGATGCAGCAAGTTTGCCAACAAAAGTCCGTGCGATTTGTGGACATCTTCCACCCAACTCTAGCCGCTTATCAATCACTCAAGGAGCCACAAACGCTAAATGGCATCCATCTGAAAGACAATGGCTACCAAATGCTGGCACGAATAATCACGAAATCCCTCTTTGGACAAACGGGGCCAGAGGCACGCAAAACAGAACTAGTCAAACGTATCCACGCAGCGGTGCAAGATCGCAACTACTACTGGTTTAGTCGCTATCGAGTCGTCGACGGTTATAACGTCTACGGCGGTCGATCCAAACTAGCTTGGTTCGGTCAATCCAACGCCGATGTGATGAAACGTGAAATGGAAATTTTTGATGTGATGACTAACAACCGCGACAAACGCGTAATCGCAGTTGCTCACGGTAGCGATCTCGAAGTCAAAGATGACAACTTGCCCGCGGAACTCGTTGTGAAAACCAACATTCCCGGAAAACTCGAAGGGGGCGCACACCTGTACCTAGGTGCCGACGAAGGTATTAAGAAGATGCAAGTCGCCGAGGGCATGCAGGTTAATGTCTTTGCCTCTGAGGAAATGTTCCCCGAACTTATCAATCCAGTCCAAATGGCTGTCGACCCTGACGGTAAACTTTTCGCTTCCGTATGGCCCTCTTACCCACACTGGAATCCCACATTACCACGAACCGACCGCCTCCTCTGTTTTCCCGATGAAGACCGCGACGGAGTGGCAGACGAATGTATCATTTTTGCCGACAAACTCAATAGTGTCACCGGTTTTGAATTTTGGGGCGGCGGTGTATTAGTTGCCGCACCTCCAGAGATTTGGTTCCTCAAAGACACGGATGGTGACAACGTCGCCGATGAAAAGATTCGCATGCTGCAAGGCCTTTCCAGCGCAGACTCTCATCACAGCGCCAATGCATTTGTGATTGGTCCCGGCGGTGGATTGCATTGGAGTCGTGGTATTTTCAATGTCGCCAGTATGGAAACACCAACCAAAACATTCCGCTCTGGACAATCAGGTGTCTACCGCTTTGACCCGCGTACCTTTGAAATTGAATTCGTATTTCCGATTGGCCCAAACCCCCACGGTGACTTCTTTGATCAATGGGGATTTCAGTTTGCCAATGACGGTACAAGTGGAACTGGGTCTTATGTTAATCTCGGCAAAGGGATCGGCAACAAAAAATGGTTTACTAAGCGAGTACGTCCAGTTGCCGCCACAGGAATCTTATCCAGCAGCCACTTTCCTGAACACAATAACGGCAATTTCTTGGTTTGTAATTGCATCGGATTTCTTGGCGTGCTGCAGCATAAGGTCGAGTACGACGGAGCGGATATTATCGCCAAAGAAATCGAACCCATTCTAGTTTCATCCGATCCTAATTTCCGGCCTACCGATATTGAGATTGGTGGCGACGGAGCATTGTATGTATCCGACTGGGCAAACGCCATTGTCGGACATATGCAACATAACATGCGCGATCCAAATCGTGACGCAAGCCATGGTCGCATCTATCGAGTTTCTGTGCCTGGACGTCCTCTCGTGAAACCCGTGAAAATGATCGGTAAGCCAATTGAACATGTTTTACAGTCATTCTTATTGCCTGAGAACGGAGTTCGTTATCGAGCACGACTTGAACTCAGCGGGCGAGAATCTGACGATATCAAAGCAGTCGTTCCCCAATGGGCTAATACATTAGACGTAAAAAATACGATCCAAGCCCAAGCACTATTAGAATGCCTCTGGGTTTTCGAAGAACACCGAATTGCTAATTTGCGGTTATTGAAAACTGTTTTCCAAGCCGAAGACGCACGAGTGCGGTCTGCCGCCATTCGAACCCTCGGTCATTGGGCTGGTAAAGTGGCAGATTGGGAATCCACCTTGCAGGCTGCCGCCAAAGACGAATCTCCGTTAGTTCGCGCAGAAGCGATGAAGGCAGCCGTCGAACTTCAAGGCTTGGCTGCAGCAGAAGTTGTTTTCACAGTTTCGACCAAACCGCTCGATGCTGAACTGCAAAACGTTCTTGCGTACGCAACGAAATCTCTGGATGTGGATGCAATCATTCAAGATGCAATTGCCAATAACACACCTCTTTCCAGCGCCGCTCAACAATATGTGCTGCGCAATGCTAGTATTGCTGATCTTTTGAAAATGGATGCCAGCGAAGGCGTTTATTTAGCAATTCTCGCTAGGGCTAAGGCCTCACCGAGCCAGCTGCAGACAGCGATTACAGGATTAGCTAAATTCCAAAACAGTTCAGCAATCAATCTCATCGTCGACTTGTTAGTCGAACGTGATGCAAGTGGCGACGAAAGCACACAAGGTTTGGCTGTGCTATTGGTCGGACAAAGCATTTCTGATTTGCAACAACGCGTTGCAGACATTGAACAGTTAGCGCTGGCTGGTAAATCCGCTCAAACGCGGCGATACGCTTTTGCTGCTTGGATCACTACCGATGGCAATGGGGACAACGCTTTTCTAGCTGCCACCCGCGGCCGTGATTCCCTGCAAGATTTCCTCAGTGCCGTACATCTCGTCAATAACGCCGATGTACGTGAACAACTGTACGGAAAAATTCGCCCTCTGACAACGGAGTTGCCTAGTCAACTTGGCAGTGAATCCATATCCGGAGGCCTAGGACTACCCGGCATCCATGTTGATTTCTACTTTCCTTCAGGGGCTAATGTTGACATCAAAACGCTCGATAAGATGACCCCCAAGCAATCGGGAGTCGTTCCGGCGATCAGTATCAATGTTCCTCAACGAAAGGAGATCGATAGGTTTGCCTTAAAATTCACAGGCTATCTCCAAATTAATAGACCCGGTAAATACACATTTTATGCTACCTCGGATGATGGCTCTCGAATCTATCTCGACGACAAGTTATTAGTCAACAATGACGGCTTGCACGGACCAATTGAAAAGTCCGCAACGGCCGATCTTCCAACAGGCGCGCACAAAATCGTGGTTACGTATTTCGACAATGGTGGCGGTGATGCGCTTGCCATTCGTTGGTCTGGTCCCGGCATTAAGAAGCAAGATATTCCTGCTAATCGATTGTCGGTGAGCGGTGGAGAAACTTTGCATGACCATGCGATCCGAGCGTTGGTAACAGTACCTGGGCACGAGCCTGAAATGTTCACCGACCTAACACTACTGCTCAAAGCAGGACTGCATCGCAATTCCGCTATTGCTGCGCTATTGACCATTGCTCCGGAGCATTGGGACAAAGCACAACTACCAACGCTAGCTGACAACCTTGTTGCCTATTTAAGTGAAATCCCCGCACAATTTCGAACAGCTGGCCCGGCACTCGAAGCCGTCAAACTAGCACGTGCTGTCGGCAAACAACTATCTCCGGATCAAGGACAAGCGATCGAAGAGCGGCTGAAGAATTTGGATGTACGAGTCATAGCCATCGGCACAGTTGCTCATCGCATGATCTACGACAAAGAACAAGTTGCTGTTCAAGCTGGAAAACCTGTTGAATTCCGTTTTTCCAATACGGACAACATGCCTCACAACTTTGTCATTACGGCGCCAGGCACGATGGAAGAAATTGGCTTACTCGCGGAATCAACCGGACGCGATCCCGACGCCATGCAACGACATTATGTTCCCCAGAGCAAGCACATCTTGCTACAAAGCCAATTATTGCAAACCGGTGAAGTTCAAGCGTTATTATTCGATGCTCCTACGACTCCCGGCGTATATCCCTACGTTTGTACCTATCCTGGACACTGGCGACGAATGTACGGGACATTGTATGTGGTAGCCGATTTACCAGCATATCAAGCGAATCCAGAGCAATACCTCGCCAACAATCCATTGCCGATTCAGGACGACCTGCTGAAACTCAGCAGTCGAGGTCGCGAATGGAAACTTGATGAGCTCGTCGGGGATATCGATCCGCTGCCAATGGGTAGATCGTTTGAGGTTGGCAAGGAGTTGTTCAAGGTTGCGAGTTGTGTATCGTGTCACAAACTAGGTGATGAAGGTCAGGTTTTCGGCCCGGATTTGGCGAAGCTAGACGTCAAAAAACATACCACTTTACACGTCTTGAAATCGCTAATTGAGCCCTCCCAGGAAATCGACGATAAATTCCGTTCCCAAATATTCCTGTTAGATTCTGGGAAAGTTGTCACCGGCATGATCGTTAAAGAAACGGATGATGCCATTCACGTCGTGATTGACCCGTTAGCCAAAGGCAAGCCGACAATCATTGCTCGTAATGAAATCGAAGTTCAAAAGAAGTCAGACGTCTCATTAATGCCAAAAGGAATGCTCGATAAACTATCACGTGAAGAAATCCTTGACTTGATAGCGTATGTCATGGCCCGCGGAGACAAAACCGACAAGCAATATGAGCACGACCACAATCACTAGAACATTCGTCGGGTATTTCCGAAATTGCTGGCTGCCAACGGTTATCCTTCTTTTTTTCGGAACCTCATCCGCTTGGAGCGACAACTGGCATCAGGCCGCCGGACCGAACCATAATTTTGTGGTTCAGGGGAACGCTCCGTCGTTCTTTAGTGTTTCGACTAACAAGAATATATTGTGGCGAACAGCTTTACCGAACACCGGTCAGGGAACGGTGATCCTGTCCGGAAAACATGCATTTGTTCTGTCTCATGCATCCGTCAAGCAAGACACACAAACCGGCTCGCTTTGCGTAGGTCAGGCATTTGATACAATCACCGGCGAACAACGGTGGCAACGCGATATCCCTGGTGTCCGCGAAATAGATCTCTCCAGCCTGTTCAGTGATAATACGGCAGCTTCACCAGCCACCGACGGTACGCACATCTGCTTTGTCAATGTGGGTGGCTCTATCCAGACCTTTGACTTTGACGGCAACCAAGTCTGGTCGTATGCCTGGACGCCATTCGGCAGACATCATTCGCGACAGCATGAGCCGTTAATCTTTGACGACCAACTGGTCGTTGTACAATCGCCCCGCCAGGACTTGCCGCTGGATTTACTGGACAAGGAAAAGGCGCGATCCATTGATGCAGACCCGCGGTACTGGACTCACTTGCAATCGTTCAATGTAAAAACGGGGAAACGCCAGTGGGTCGCCGAAGCGGGAACCTCCATTCATTCCTCTTCGCTGTTTGGTCATCTCGCTAATGGGCAGGCAGCCATTCTCACCGGACGCGGAGGAGGACACAATCCGCTGGAAAAACCATACGGACTGTCACTTGTAAATGCCGATAACGGAGAATCCATCTGGGACAAAGCCATCCTGAAATATCCAACATTTCAAAATACCTGCTGGAATGAACAAATGGCCTGTCAGTTCAGTGGCACAGAACATCTCGTACTGGATATCGAGACGGGAAACATCCGACAACGGCAATCTATAACGAAACAAGTCGCCGTATGTGCTCACACCCCCGCAGGCTACACTCGGAAGGTAAATCAAGACCTCAATGATTACATCCGTGGCTATAAAAAACCGATCACCTATCAGACAAATATACTGATTGGTGACTACCACTATTTTATGTCTCATCATGCCAAGATGATTGGCCGAGTTCATATTGGATCCGGCGCCGTTGAGTATTTACAGGTACCCGTTCAGGTCGTGAGGCTTCCGGATCAAGAGGATGTGCTCCGCTGGGACACCACACTGCCCAATGATCTTCGAAATGCGGAGGGCTTTCTGGTTACTCAGGACAAACGCAATGCTGGGTCGGGCTGGGGACATGTGTCCGCTCCGCCCCCGATTGTCGTTGGCAAGAACATCTATTTTCCGACCATGGTCGGTATCGTTTACGTCCTTCGCTGGGACGCCAAAATACTCGATCAACGGGCGCTGTTGTCTATTAGTGATCTAGGGCAGGCCGGAGAAACATGGTCCCTTTCCGGACTATCCTATGCCAATGGTCGCATTTATGCACGCACGCTGAAAGAACTGATCTGTATCGCGAACACTCCGTAATTACCGCCGCCAACCCACGGGCTGAACCCACGCCTGTTGTAGTTGCCCCGGATAGGTTGGCAACAAGTGTTTTTTGTCCGAGGTAATGACTGCTCGAACGTAAAGTTCTTTGCCGGACAGAGAATAGCTGGCATGGTCACCCTTGACCGTTTTTAGCACTTTGCCCACATCATCGGAATAGATCCGCGTGGCGCGCTGCATCGCTCCGCCCGCACCTAATCGAGGCGTGGAGCCTAAGTCAGCATTAGTGAGCGTACCTATAAACTGAGTGGTATAGATCACATCATCTTCCGCTTGAATATCAATCACATACTCTTTGGTCCTTGCTGAATATTGCACGTCTGTCAGCAAAACTCCTGACGAAGAATAGAACTCTCCGGTTCTCATGGCGGTAATAATAGCCGCCGGTTTGAGGCTCTTACTACGTACCATTACAAACGATCCTCCTGGAGGACTTGAGCCTCGCCCGTGGTAGTTATGAGCGTCATCAACTCCCACACCAAACAATGGCGGGCT
>JAYZBF010000111.1:0-10073 GCA_036338835.1 Planctomycetota bacterium | reverse complement strand
ACTTCATCTTTGAGGCGAGCTTGCTTTTCTTTTGGACTTAGTTTGGGTTCCATCTCAAGTGGACCTCGCTGGTTTTACTGGTGGGTGTCTTATGTAAAGCGTAAAGGGTTTGTAAACGCGACGCAAATAGAAACAGTGAAGTTGAGCGCATAAAAAAAGCGGAGGGCACGGGACTTGAACCCGCAATCCGCAAGCGGACGTCTGATTTCGAATCAGATTGCTAGCCAATTCGCCTACCCTCCGGTGATTCCAAACATCGGCATATGTTTAGCTGTTGCTATTCTTATCGGATATTTAGCCAAAGACAAGGGTAGGAGCTCATGGCGATGGGAGTTTACCTGCGGCAGCCCTCCCCCTCCGTTACAGGCCGCAGATATCGTCCCCAATAAAATCGGTCTATGCCCAAAATCGCCAATGTAGTTTAATGTTCGCTGTTAGGTTTCTTCATGGATAGAAGGACACAGTCGCTTTTTGAAGGGGTTGAGAGCATGGATTCACGGATAGCTGCAATGATTGTGGCACTTGGTGGTTTATGCCTACCGTTAACTGCGAATGGGGCGAGTTACCGCACACAGAATTTTGTGGTCACGGCGGATTCTCCGAGTTTGGCTAGAGAAGTCTCGTTAGCAGCGGAAACCTATCGCCGTGAATTGTCTCGGCAATGGTTAGGCTATGAGTTAAAGCCATGGTCTGCACCTGTGCCGATTCAAGTAAATGTCGCGTCTCATCTAGGCGCTGGAGGTGTGACGAGCTTTATCTTTGAATCAGGAATTCCTAAACATTGGCAAATGACGCTTCAAGGCAGTCGTCAACGTGTGCTCGATAGTGTGCTGCCACATGAAGTGAGCCATACGGTATTCGCCACTCACTTTGGCAGGCCATTGCCCCGCTGGGCGGATGAAGGTGCGTGCACGACGGTAGAACATAATTCCGAGAAGCAGAAACAGCACAAGTTGTTATTACGTTACCTGACGACTGATAGGGGAATTCCGTTTAATGAGATGTTGCGGATGAAAGAATATCCCCGCGATATTATGACACTCTATTCTCAAGGGTTTTCCGTCGCACAATATTTAATCGCGCATCACGGAAAACGGACCTTTGTCAAGTTTCTTGAGGACGCGATGTCCACCGGTAATTGGGACTTGGCGATTAATAAGTACTACCCGTTTACTGGCGCATCAGATTTGCAAGTAAAATGGGTTGCTTGGCTCGGCCAGGGAAGTCCCCAAGTGTCGGTGCCGGCAACGCTCGCGACGTTTATTGCTACGGGCAAACCGGCCAGTGATGAGCACCCAGCTGATGTGGGTTGGGTTGCCAGACGACGTTGAGTCATAAAAACACTTTATGTGTTTCATCTTAATTAGAAAGTAGATTCGGATGAAGTTACAACCATTTCACTTAGCAGTGGGTGTTCATGACTTAGTTGCAGCGCGAGAATTCTATGGGGGGCTACTCGGTTGTACTGAGGGCCGTAGTTCGCAGCGGTGGGTTGATTTTAATTTCTTTGGTCACCAGTTTGTGGTGCATGTTGATGATGCCAAGGACGGCTGTAGTCCAGCGGTGGATGCAAGCAATGCCGTGGATGGACATGCTGTGCCGGTTCCACATTTTGGAGTGGTACTCCAATGGCCAACTTGGCAGTATCTTGCGGACAAATTGAAGTCAGCGAATATAGAGTTTGTGATTGAACCATATATCCGGTTTGAGGGCGAAGTTGGCGAGCAGGCAACGATGTTTCTATACGACCCGAGTGGCAACGCATTGGAGTTCAAAGCGTTTAAAGATGAGGCGCAATTATTTGCGATATGATGCGCTGAGGAAAATCGTAACCTTTTAATAGAGTAATTTATTTAGGATGAAGAAGGCTTGGTGTTTTTTTGCCAAGCTGTCAGCACTTCTTCGACAATTTGGTCGATCGGGTGGTCGATATTTATTTGGGCCATCACGATAGGACCTTGACCGCGCATTCTCTTAGCGTCATTTTCCATCACATCGAGGTCGGCGCCAACGGCTTCAGCCAAATCGATTTTATTGATTACCAATAGGTCTGATTGGGTGATCCCCGGTCCGCCTTTACGAGGCACTTTATCACCTCCGGCAACATCGATAACGTAGATCGTATAATCGGCTAGCTCGCGGCTAAAATCGGCAGCTAGATTATCTCCCCCCGACTCGACAAACAAAAGTTCCGGCGTATGGAGCTGTGACAGTTCTTCGAGTGCAAGTAAGTTGTGCGAGATATCTTCGCGAATGGCCGCATGTGGGCACCCACCGGTCTCTACAGCGCGAATGCGGTCCGCTTGTAATGCATCGTTGCGCAATAGGAATTCGGCATCTTCTTGTGTGAAAATATCGTTTGTGACCACAGCGAGATTATGTTTTTCACGGAGTGCCTTGCAGAGTGAAAGTAACAAGGCCGTTTTGCCGCTTCCGACAGGACCACCAATGCCAATAGTAAACGCTCGATGTTGATAGTCTCGATTAGCACCCGGCAAAGCACGTTGATCAAAGTAACCGGGATTTTCCATTGGTTCGTGTGTGTGGCCGTGGTGATGGCCATCTGCGTGGGAATGGTCATGACTGTGGTCGTGGTCATGACTGTGGTCGTGGTCATCATGCATGATTGTGGTGGACCTGTCTGTAGAGGGTAGTATTAAAAAGTGGATGCGGACGTAAAATATTCCAAGGCTAACTCTGAAACAGCCTTGAGTAGAGTCGATCGTGGTTGGATTGTAAGATATCCAGAATGGGTGATGTTTGTGCAATGTTACTCAAACAATATGACTTACAGTGTTTTAGCACTAGTGTAAATTCGTTGTCAAGTTGTGGCCAAATGGATTGTGCGGCTAAGGGGCCGATAATATTTAGTCGTACGGCACTGGAAATCAAATCACGGATCATTGTGAATAGAAACAATTCAGCGCCTTCGTGAAGGGAGATTTCAAGCGAGCGAGTGATATATCCGAACGCCGGAACTAGATGACCTCGAATCGTCTTATTTCGGACTTGCTCGAGTAATTGATCGATGGCATTGTAATCGAACGCTTGGCGACAAGTTGCTATAAATGCTTGACCCTGACGCAAACTCGCTCGCCTCGCCACGTGGTTACCAAGCAGGGCGTGACATAGGTTATCCAATTCGACTGTAGTTTGACTTTGTTGATGAGCGGCTACAAATTGTGGCAGGATGTAATGACGACTTTGGCGAATTTGTGTGACTAAAAGATCAATAAGTTGACCAGGCTGCTCTAACTCGCCCCATTGGTAAAGTGCTTCAAGACCGCCGGAATGTGCAAATCCCCCACTTGGAAATGCTGAATCAGCCAATTGGTACAGCAATCGTGTGTTAGATGCTTGATGGGACACGGTAAACGCTCAATGTAGTGAATTTTAATCGTTACAGTTTAACAAATTTAAACTTAATTGCGATTCTTACTCAAAAATGTGGTAAGTGAACCTGCTAAAAAATCGAAACTACTACTAGCGGTTCGTATGTCGCTTTCGGCGTAAAAGTTGTTGTTTACAAGAATTTAGCATACGAACTGAGTGTCGCATTATCTTAGGCGAGGATATTGCCTAAAACTAGATATCAATGGAATGTAGTTGAAAGGGATTCAGAGATTGCGGCACTTTGCGTTTTTTCTGCATTTAAATGGAGTTGTAAAATGAAAAGGTTATTTTTTACTGGAATGTTGTTAGCTTTAGGGATGTTTGTGTTCACTCAAACCGCTCATGCCCAGATAAATTTTAGCGAATTTGACGGTGCACGTCTTGTGACTTATACACAAGATGATGCTCCTGCAAGCACGTTTAAAGATTGGGTAGGCGACATGAATGTTGGTGCGGGAATTCGCCCGAGCATGAATTCGTCTAAAACCGGTGGTGCAGCTCGTACCTATGATTTCAATCTAGATAATGTTCGTTTGTATGTTAGTAGTAGTGGTCATGATACGATTTCTTTGGAATTCAACATGGACATTAACAACGCCCAAGGATTTGGCGTTGGTACTGAAGCTGGCGAACTTCGTGTTCTTGATGCGATCGCAAAATTTAAGCTCAGCGATGCGGTCAATATTTGGATTGGTCGTATGTTACCTCCAAGTGATCGAAGTAACCTTAGCGGACCTTACTACTTGAATGCTTGGACATTTCCTTGGGTTCAATTTGGATACCACAATATCTTCCAAGGTCGTGATGATGGTATTTTGGCACATGGAAAGCTTAAAGAAGGCCGATTTGAATACGCTCTCGGTGCTTTTGATGGTAAAGCCGCTGGAGTTGGCAATGACAACATGATGGTTGCTGGTCGCTTCAACGTTAATCTTCTTGATGTTGAAGAAGGCTATTACAACTCCAGTACCTATTTTGGGTCAATGGATATCCTAACTGTAGGATTTGCATTCCAAAGTCAAAATGGTACGGCAACTCTAGCTGATGTCAACGATTATGATGGATATAGTTTTGATGTACTTTACGAACGTCCTACTGAAGATGGTGGTGCTATCACCGTTGAAGCAGCCTGGTACGATTTCGAAGGTACTCAAGATACCAATAACGGTAATAGCTATTTCGTCATGGTTTCACGTATGAGCGGATCAGACGTTGCAATTGGTCCAGCTTCAGGTCTTATTATTCCTTACTATCGCCATCAAAACTTTGATCGTGATGCCGGCGCTGCAGCGGATAAGATTCGTAGCAACGACTGGGGAGTACACCTTGTCATGAACGGACACAACTCGCGTTTCACTCTGGAATACTCACAATCTGAGACTGTTTCAGGTGATTCGACAGACGACGTTCGTTTTGGGTATCAACTACAGTTCTAAGAGTAGCTATAGTCCCCATTTGATTAGTCAAAAAGGGCAGTTGTGGAAATTTCCGCAACTGCCCTTTTTTTTTGCACTTAACTCGAGCCTTGCATGTATTCTAGGCAAAGCCAAAAACACATAAGACTTGCGGTATTATTTTTAGGGAAAAATAAACGATGTAAACGCTTTAATAAATAACAGTTGCGATTGTTTCCGGTCTTTCTATCTTTGCAATATGGCATGGTATTTGCATCTTGTGTTTGTTTGTACAAACGTGAAATATTATGTGGTCATTGTGTTGATGGCTTTTGTATTGATTTTATTTAATGAAAAGGCGGGGAGCTATGTTGAAGAAGATAAATTTAATGTTGTTTGCTGGGCTGATAGCCACAGTATTTATGGTCGGTTGTAGTAGTTCCACTACGACTGAAGTTTCATCCGGTGAGACGGGACTTGAAGATATAACGAATGATAGTCCGACGGAAGTGGAATCGGTTAAGATCGGTATTCTCCATTCCCTCAGCGGCACGATGGCGATTTCTGAATCGTCCCTAGTAGATGCAGTTCAATTGGCAGTGGACGAGATTAATGCTGCCGGTGGTGTACTTGGGAAAGAAATTGAATCCGTTGTTGTTGACCCAGCTAGTGACTGGGACTTATTTGCGGAAAAGGCCAAGGAATTGATTGTGACGGAAGAAGTTGCAGTGACTTTTGGTTGCTGGACGTCTGTAAGTCGTAAGTCAGTATTGCCTGTGTTTGAGGATGAAAATGCATTGTTGTTCTATCCCGTTCAATATGAAGGTGAAGAACAATCGTTAAATGTCTTTTATACGGCTGCTACGCCAAATCAACAGTTGATTCCAGCCGCTCAATATATGATGAGTGAAGCAGGTGGCAGCTGTAAGAAGTTCTACTTATTGGGAACAGATTACGTATTTCCTCGTACTGCCAATAAAGTACTTAAGGCTTTTCTTAAGAGCGAAGGTGTTGCAGATGAAAATATCATCGAAGAATACACACCATTTCACCACCAAGAATACCAAACGATCGTTGGTAAAATTAAGGAATTCGCTGCTAGTGGAGATGCTTGTATTCTGTCGACCATCAATGGTGACAGCAACGTACCTTTCTATAAGGAATTTGCAAACCAAGGTCTTTCTTCCGTGGATTGCCCAATTATGGCATTCTCAGTTGCCGAAGATGAATTGCGAGCGATGGATGTACCGCCATTGGTAGGCCACTTGGCTGCTTGGAATTACTTCCAGAGTGTCGATTCTGATTCGAACGCTAAGTTTATTGCAGCGTTTAAAGCTAAGTTTGGTGAAGATCGAGTTACGGATGACCCGATTGAAGCCGCATATTTTGGCGTTTACGTTTGGGCTGCAGCAGCAGAAAAAGCTGGCAGTTTCGATGTTGATCTGGTTCGTGAAGCGGTTTACGGTATGGAATTTGACGCTCCCGGTGGTCCTAAAAAGATGCACGAGAGTAATCAACATACTTTGAAGCCCGTGTACATCGGCGAAATTCTAGAAGATGGACAATTCCGAATTGTTCATGAGAGCGATGGGTTAGTATCCCCGGATTCTTATAGCTCCTATCTGCACGCCGATGGAGATATTCCAGCACCAACTGGTGGACCCAAAAAATAGTCGTGTAATCTTCGCAGTTCTCAAGGGTGTTCCCTTGTAATTACGAATGCCAACTCGGAGAATTAGGAACATGTTTTGTTCTTAATTCTCCGTTTGGCGATTCGACACCTTGTGTATTCAAAAATTGATTAGGCGATTTCCAAAAAATGACAATCATTCGGTTATTTCAATTTCGATGTTTGCGCATTGTAGTGTTGTTTGCCTTGTCGCTGATCAGTTGCGTTCTCTGCGCTGATGATGACAAATTGCGTGCTGTGATGAGCTTGGTCAGTGATGACGACGCAGCAATACGTCAGCAAGCGATTAACGATTTATCCAATTATCAGGATGAGCGAGTTCTAGGATTCTTAGAGGACTATAGGTTGGGGAGGTTGTTTAGGTTTGAGTCTCAGTTGGTCCGTGGTGAAACGCAAAAGGATGAGAATTCTGTCACCGTCATTCCGTTAGAAGATTTTCTCGACCGAACAAAAGTGCTTGATGCAACGGGACAACAACACGTCATTATCAAGCGAAATCTTAAATCATTAGTTGTTCCGCGTTCAGATCGCGTGTTGTTACAAGATGCAATTCTGGTTCAGACCTTACGCTCCGGTAGTGCCGAACAACGCTCGGAAGCCGCTCAACGTCTGGGTGCATCACGGCAATTGAAACACATTCCGCGGTTACAAGAGATCGTGGAACAAGACGAAGCTGCTGAGGTCGTTTACGCTGCTCGGGAAAGCATTGGAATATTGCAACTGCAGGACTCTGCAGCGGAAAAAGAATCGATTTTAAAGGCAGCTAAAGTACTTGGTGAGCTGCAAAGCCTGCGGGGCAAGGCGCGTTTGGAACAGGAGTTAGAAAAAATTGATGAGCGTCTTTTGAAAGGCGAGCTGATTGATCATGAAATGCGGCTGACATTGCATTCTGTGCATCGGTCGATTGAGCAGTATCACGAACGAACATCGTTATTGAAAAGCCTATTTAATGGAATAAGTACCGGGTCTATTTTGATTTTGATTTCCTTGGGGTTGGCAATCGTGTTCGGCCAAATGGGAGTGATAAATATGGCACATGGAGAACTGGTGATGTTGGGAGCTTATGCGACTTATGTCATGCAGTTGAGTTTCGGACATACTCCGGATGATCCCAACAATTGGTTTTTTGTGGCAGCCCTGCCAATGGCATTTATAGTAGCAGCGACTGCGGGAATCTTGATTGAGTATTTCGTCGTCAGGCATCTTTATGCCCGTCCGCTGGAATCATTGTTAGCGACTTGGGGAGTGGGTTTGATTTTGATTCAGTTTATACGAGCCGGATTTCCTTGGGGCGATTTGAAAGTCCTCAATTCCGTGCAAGACTATTTTTTTTGGGGAGGCTTTGGAGATAATATTGGTGTCAATGCACCGACTTGGTTAGTTGGAGCGTTTGAGCTGCAGCCAGGACTTGTGATTCCCTACAACCGGGTGTTTATTATTGTTTTGACGATTTTCATCGTTGCCACAATTGCTTGGATGATGAAACAGACTCGATTGGGATTAAGAATTCGAGCAACGGTTCAGAATCGTGAAACGGCGGCATGCTTAGGTGTAAAGACAAGGCAAGTCGATAGGATTACGTTTGCGATTGGATCAGGATTGGCCGGTATTGCCGGTTGTGCCTTAACAACGATCGCTGGGGTTACACCGGATATGGGACAAAACTACATTGTTGACTCTTTCCTAGTTGTCGTGACCGGTGGTGTTGGCAAACTTGCCGGAACGGTATCTGCCGGTGGAGGTATCGGCGTGGTGAATACATGGTTGGAGACGACGACATTTGGCACAGGGCTGTTTGTAACAGGATTGTTAATGCTTGTAATTGGTGGCGTTGTTCTGATCCGCAAGGTCAGAAGTTTGAAACAGATGAGCACATCGCACGCTGATGATTCACAGCCGTGGTGGAAGCGTTACTACCAGGAAAAGAGCGTTGTTAAAGCAGTTGTAATTTTAGGTATGGGAGTGATTCTGATGGTGGCTGTTCGCGCCACAGATACTAATAACTACTTATTTATCTACGACGAAGATGTTACCGTCGATGTTGACGATGCGTTGGTGTTGGTCGATAAGCAAGGCCGATTTCGTGTCTTCGATTTTAAGACAGAAGAGATGCAGGAAACGGCTGAGTTCCATGTGCCAATGGTTCTAGATCTAGCAGATTTGTCGTTTCGACAACGGACGACCGATATGATCGTGCAGGCAATTAATAGTCAGAATGATTTTGCAATCAGTGCATCATCTAGTGGAACGCGAATCGCTCTAGCAGGCGTTGCTGAGTTGAAATTGTCGGATGATATGAATTGGCTGGGTGTCGCGGAAAAAGGAACAGAAGGATTTCGCGCAGCACCTCCAAAAGCGACTAGAGAAATTCCTACGTCGACACGTTTAAGTGCAATTCCAGTGCGCACAATTTGGGCCAAAGTATTAATACTCGTGGTAGTCATGATCTTTATTCAGTGGCGGCCGGCTGGATTGTTCCCTCCCCGTGGGAGATCCGCAGATGTCTGAGTTAAATCTACTGCCGAAATCTAGTCGTGTGAGGAATGTGCTTGATCGAGGCACGTCAGTCATTGATCGCAGCACCAGTGTTTCTGCCGTTTTAGTTGCTTTGGTTCTGATTCCCATGTTGTGGGCAAATGGAAATATCGAAATTTCGACGGTTAATATGTTTGGCCGTTATCTTTGCTTTGCGTTGGTTGCTGTTAGTTTGAATTTGTTATGGGGTTACACGGGCATGCTCTGCTTGTGCCAGTCGCTCTTTTTCGCTTTCGGCGGTTATGCGATGGGGATGTTTCTAGCACATCATGGTGGCCCAGAAGGAATCGTGGACGTTAATAATTGGAAAATGCCCGCTTGCTTGTACCAAGTGTATCCAGGGCAAGTTGGCGAATCTGAAAAGGATTGGTTAGTCCCTACTTTTTGGAAGCCCTTTTACTGGTTTAGTTCAACGGTCGTGTTGGGATTATTACTGCCAGGATTGTTCGCAGCGATTATTGGATTTTTTGTTTTTCGTAGTCGAGTGAAGGGCGTATTTTTTGCCATTCTCACTCAGGCTTTAACACTCGCTGTTTGGCTCGTTTTTACGATGAATGAAACGATGCTGTGCGGAACCAATGGCCTTACGCGTTTTGAATCGGTGGGACCGTTTACTCCGGAGAATTCTGGTAGCCAATGGACATTGACGATTGTTATCACGGGGATATTGAGCGCGCATTTTTATATGCTGGCCCTGTGGATTTCTAACAAGTTCCGAAATCGAGAATTAGCTATTGAAAAACTGGCTCGCGCAAAAAAACTATTGTTGCTGGGGCTCAGTATTGGGGTGGCGCTAGCCGGGGGAATGTGGTTTTCAAACAATGTGACGACCCAATTTGATTTGTATGATCAATTGAAAGACGAACGCGTCCAATTGATTCTGTATATTGTCTCGACGGTTGCATTGATCGATGTTTATTTGTTCTGTTCGTATTTGATTGAATCTCGGATTGGTCGAGTCCTAATCGCCGTGCGCGACAACGAACAACGCTTGCGGTTCACAGGCTACAAGCCCTACGTTTTTAAAGTATTTGTGTTTACCGTTTCCGCCATGATCGCTG
>JAYZBF010000110.1:0-8686 GCA_036338835.1 Planctomycetota bacterium | reverse complement strand
TACGACAGAAAAACTAAGTGGCATCCCAGATCGTGGTGAGGTTATTCTGGGCGGGTTATTGTCGTCTATTAAATATTCTCATACGAAAAATCCGAAACCTGGTAAGCCATCAAAATACGCTAATTTTGATATCGAAGATGTAAACGGATCCGTCCGTTGTATTTTGTGGCCAACTCAATTTGCGGAAATAGGGCATGTTGTGCAAGCCGACGAGATTGTCATTGTACGGGGCCGAGTAGACCGTCGAGGTGGTGGAGACGAGTGCAATATAATCGTTAATGAGATCATTCCGATTAATGAGGTGTCCGATCGGTATACAACAGGCATGATTGTGCGATTGGATGAGAATATGCATGGGATGGAAATGATCAGCAAGTTACGAGAAGTAACGCGGGCATATCCCGGTAGTGCCGTTCTTAAATGTATGCTGCAACTAAACGATGGGACGCAAGTGACATTAAAATCGATGAAGCAGCGGATTGAGATCAATCAGGAATTGCGCGGTCGCTTAGATGATCTATTGGGTGCTGGGAATATCAAAATAATCACTCAGCCACCCAAAGCTCAGAACAGTCAAAACAGTTATCACAATGGCACTCGCACGTACGCCGGCTAAAGGTGTTGTACCGAACATGCGGACACATGCATCTAGATGTGTTGACTCATGCGGTCGGCCATTCTTAATAGAGTTTGGCTCGCGTCGCGATGGTCCAAATGGACATGCAGCAAATGCATTTGATGTTTGTCCGCGATTGCCGATTTTAACGCTCGGTCAAAATCACCTTCGGTGTGCACGTGATGTGATACACCGCCACCAATCATCTTGGTAATTTCGCCATAATTCCAATGTTGTATTTCATTGTATTTCCACTCGCCCGGATGCAATACGCGCTCCGTACCATAACCACCGTTATCCAAAACAATCACGATTGGATTAAAACCGTGCCGCACGATCGTCGACAATTCAAGGCAGGTCATTTGGAACGCACCGTCACCACATATTGTGATCACGCGATGCCCTGGTTTGGCCAGCGACGCACCTAGCGTGGCAGGTATACTAAAGCCCATCGAAGTGTAGTAGGCGGGGCTCAAAAACTCTGTACGTCCGCGAGTTTGTAGTTGTGTCGCCGAGAATAATGCGTCGCCAATATCCGCAATAACGATGGTTTCTTCGTCTAGGGATTGGTTTAAACGTTGAATCATACGAGTGATTTTGATCGATGCTTCGTACTCCACAGAATACTTGGCTTCACAACTATTTCGTACGGGTTCGATTTCTGGCGTAGCAGGGCGAATGTTCTTGAGGATCATTTCGTGAATGAGATCCTTCAAGCAAACGTTAGCGTAATGGTGATGGTGAATTTGGAGGTCTTCGCTGGTAGCGAGCACACATTTGGCGGGGTCTAGTTGGGCTGTGTAGATACCCAAGTTGAGATCGGTCATGAAGGTTCCCAGCAACAAAATACAATCGCTCTCTTCAACGTATCTGGTGACCGCTGCACAACCCATGGCGCCCTCATACAACCCAAGGTACAGCGGGTGGTTTTCACGGATGACACTTTTTCCCAACAGCGTTGATGCGATCGGGATATTATTTTTTTCCGCAAAGTGAATTAAATCATCCTGGACACCAAACCGATGGATTTCCACACCCGCCACAATGACTGGCTTGCGAGCTCCGTTTAACAATGCCGTAATTTCGCTACTGGCTTCTTCTAAGGCCCTCTGGTCCCAGGGTTCATCGACCGTCAGTGGTTTGTACGGCACCTCGGGTACCACGTGTACGATGTCGCGAGGGATGTCAATGTAGACCGGTCGCTTGTATCGTGCACACGTTGCTAGTACGCGATCAATCTCGGCAAAGGCGGTGTCGGGATTGGTCAACTCTGTGCCGGTCATACAGATTTTGTCAAACACGTCTACTTGAGTATGGAAGTCACGAACCTTGTGATGCAACAACGGGTCGTTGTAACGCTCCGTTAATCCAGGGGACCCCGAGATGAGTACCACAGGAGATTTTTCTGCGAAGGCTCCCGCGATCGAGTTGCAAACGCTCAGCCCACCGACACAATAGGTAACACAAAGCGCACCCATGCCGTTGATACGCGCATAGGCATCAGCGGCAAACCCAGCGTTGTCTTCGCGAGTACAGCCGACAACGTTGATATCACTTTGTTCCAACAAACTGTAAAACGACAGGACGTAATCGCCCGGGATGCCAAACAGATCGTTGATACCATAGTCACGCAATCGTTGGATTAGATATTGACCGACGGACATAGCGGCGGTCGCCGGTGCAGACGATGTCTGCACGACATCAAGAGCTGAGTTCCCTTGACTATTCAGAGTGGACGTGAGATTCATGATTCCCTCCATGTTCTCTTTGTTCCGCCCAAGGTCACCGGATGATTTAGGTGGATTTGGTTGGAAAGTACACGATTTAGGCTTCAAGTTACCCCGTTTTTTTTATTATACGCATTCATTCTTGCCTTGGTTCGTGAGACTACTCGCAGATTGCACAAAATATAACTAAACTACGTAGTTACCAACTAAATGGATTTAGTCGCAAAAAAAACATGCAAGCGTCAGACACAACAATACAGGGAGCAAGAGAGCACAATCTGCAATCTGTAGATGTAGTATTACCGCGCAATCAATTGATTTGCTTAACAGGTGTTAGCGGCAGTGGAAAAAGTTCATTAGCATTCGACACTTTGTTTGCAGAGGGGCAGCGGCGATATTTGGAGAGCCTCTCAAGCTTCGCCCGTCATTTCATTGGGCAGATGCCTAAGCCTGACGTTGATGTGATTGCTGGGCTTACTCCTTCCATATCGATTTCACAAAAGACTGCGGGCCGTAATCCTCGAAGTACCGTCGGGACAATTACGGAGATCTATGATTTTTTGCGAGTTCTCTATGCTCGCGTTGGCGTTGGCAACTGCCCCCAATGCCTAGAACCTATTACCGCTCAAACGCGAGAGCAAATCATTTCGCACATTATGCAGTTAGCTGAGGGCACGGCTTTTTCAATTTTGGCACCGGTCATTCGTGGGCAAAAAGGTGAACATCGTGATCTATTCGAAGACCTGTTAAAGCAGGGGTATATTCGCGCGCGGGTAGATGGTGACGTTTACGAGCTAATGGATCCACCGTCACTTGATCGACGATTCCGCCATCACATCGAAGTTGTCGTGGATCGCCTGACGGCGTCGGCAAGTGGTCGCGGTAGATTATCCGATGCGGTAGACCAAGCCTTACGGCTAGGCAGCGGTGATTTAGTTGTTGCTATCTCTACTGCGGTTGCTAAATCGGCGGATGTCGAAAATCCAACCGAGGATAAAATCTACTCCAGTGACTATGCCTGTACGCATTGCAATCTTAGCTTCCCTGCGCCAACCCCACAGTTGTTTAGTTTTAATAGCCCACATGGTATGTGTGACGGCTGCGGTGGACTGGGGCAAATGTTTTCGTTTGATTCTGAATTGATGGTGCCGAATCCCGCAAAGTCATTCAAGGATGGATGTTTTGAGTTGCTGGGTAACTGGAAAAAGTTAGGTCGCTGGAAAAGACATATTTATCAAGGTGTCGCTGATACGGTTAGTCGTGAGCGCGAATGGGCGGATGCGTATTTACTGGAATCACCTTGGCAAGATTTGTCTCAAGAAGCAAAAGATGTATTGTTGTGGGGCACCGGCGAATTACACATTACGTACACGTGGCGGGGCGGTAATTCGCCGATGAAATATGGGGGAAAATATGAAGGTCTGATTCCCGAGTTGAAGTCGAAATACGGTTCAAGTAAAAGTCGTATACAAATGCGGCGGCTCGAACGCTATATGAGTACGATTCTGTGTCCCGAGTGCCACGGGGATCGGCTTGTCGCCCAAGCTCGACATATGTTGCTGCAGTCATCTCATCCGAATTTCAACGAATCACCCGAACAGTCACTTCCGGCGGTTTGTAAGTTGAGTGTCGATGACGCCGTAGAGTTTTTCTCGAAAATGGAATTGGACTCGAACTCGGCGTTAATAGCCGAAGAACCCCTCAAAGAGATACGCAACCGTCTTGGTTTCTTGGTCAACGTGGGGTTGGGATATTTAACGCTTGATCGCACAGCTCCCACATTGTCCGGTGGCGAGGCCCAGAGAATTAGGCTAGCAGCTCAAATTGGCTCTGGTTTGGTTGGTATCACTTATATTCTTGATGAACCGTCGATTGGCTTGCATTCTCGTGATAATGATCGGCTACTGCAAACACTGTTACACTTGCGTGATATTGGCAATACCGTGGTAGTTGTCGAACATGATGAAGAAACGATGCGGACATCGGACTATGTTGTTGATTTTGGCCCAGGTGCTGGTGTACAGGGCGGTGAAATCGTCGCTCGCGGTACCATCGAAGACATCCGCAATAACAAGTGTAGCGTAACCGGTCAGTTTCTGGCTGGTACACGTGAAATTGAAATTCCTCAAGAGCGTCGTGGACAAAACGAAAAACAGATTCAGATATTGGGTGCCCAACATAATAATCTAAAATCAGTCGATATTAGAATTCCGCTGGAAAATTTTGTTTGTGTCACGGGCGTTTCCGGCTCTGGGAAAAGTTCTCTCGTTAACGATATCTTGTCCGAAGCACTACGCCGCGACCTTAACGGCGGCGACGGAGTCCCAGGTGCTCACCTAGATTTATTAGGTAGTGAACACCTTGATAAATTGATCGCCATTGATCAATCTGCCATCGGTCGAACTCCAAGATCGAACCCATCAACTTATATCAAAGTGTTTGATGATATTCGAAAACTGTTTACACAACTTCCAGACTCGAAACGTCGTGGATACAAACCAGGCCGTTTCAGTTTTAATGTCAAAGGTGGTCGGTGCGAGGCTTGTGAAGGTAACGGCACGAATAAACTAGAAATGGACTTCTTGGCAGATGTATGGGTGACTTGCCCCGTGTGCGAAGGAAAACGGTTTAATCGGGAAACGTTACACGTCAAATTCAAAGGGTATTCTATATCCGATATTTTAGAGATGGATGTTGCTAGTGCTTTGGAGTTGTTCGAAAATATTCCCAAGATCCATCACAAACTCAAAACATTACAAGATGTTGGCTTGGACTACCTGAAACTGGGGCAATCTTCACCAACTCTTTCCGGAGGTGAAGCGCAACGTATCAAGCTTGCTCGAGAACTTACCAAGAAGAGCACTGGCAGCACTCTGTATTTGCTGGATGAACCAACGACAGGATTGCACTTTGCAGATATCCAGTTGTTGCTGAAAGTGTTACACGCATTTGTCAACAGTGGCAATACAGTGTTGGTAGTCGAGCACAATTTGGATGTGATTAAGACAGCTGACTGGGTAATTGATCTAGGCCCCGAAGGTGGTGCAGGTGGTGGAGAATTGTTAGTTGCTGGAACACCTGAGGATGTGGCTGCTTGTCAGCAATCGTATACGGGTATTGCGTTGGCTCGGTTGTTTAGCCCTGAGGGCAAACAAAATATTGTGAAGAGCGATCCGTCGGATCGTTCGCCCGCTCAACAGCTAAAAAATATTCGTGTTCGTGGTGCTCAGCAACATAACTTGAAGCTGGTCGATGTGGATATTGCACGTGACAAAATGACAGTGTTTTCAGGGCCTAGTGGCAGTGGCAAAACATCATTGGCGATGGATACGATTTATGCGGAGGGCCAGCGGCGATACGTTGAAAGCCTGAGTTCCTATGCTCGGCAATTCATTAGTCAGACGCAGAAACCGCGGCTAGACCATATTGATGGATTGTCCCCAGCGATTGCTATCGAGCAGAAAAATTTAGGTCATACACCTCGGTCAACCGTTGGTACAGTTACCGAGATCTATGACTATCTACGCATATTAATGGCACGGATCGGAATACCTTATTGTCCAGACTGTCAGATTCCTGTGGGAACGCAAACAACCGATCAGATTGTCGATAAAATATTGGTCGAGGAGGAACAGACGCGACTGTACTTAATGGCGCCGTTAGAGTTGGAATCAAACCAAGACTATTCAGCATTGTGGGATGTGGTACGGCAGAGTGGTTTTATTCGAGTTCGAATTGATAAACAGACCTACAGTTTAGATGAATTGCCGGAGTTGGATCGTCGTAGTCAATATGCCATCGAAGTTGTCGTGGATCGTATTACAGTACGTGATAAAGACCGAGCAAGGATTGCCGAAAGTGTCGAAGCCGCACTGCAGATTGGACGCGGCGTTTTGCATGTTGCTTATGTCAGCACTAAGAAAGACGAACCGCAGTGGCAGGTGGTCCAGCATAGCCAACACTTGTCGTGTGAAGATTGTGGCCGGTCATTCCAGCGATTGTCGCCGCACAACTTTTCGTTCAATAGTCATCTTGGTTGGTGTGAGTCATGCGAAGGATTGGGTACACAACGCGGAGCGAATCCGGCTGCTTTGTTGGGTAACACTCAGTCAACGTTACTCGGTGGTGCCGTTGCACTATGGCCTGATCTGCAGCAAACCTTGGCCGAAGAGATGATGCGGTCATTGATGCGAGATCTTGAAATCGATGACAGCACGTCGTTTGACCAATTAACGACTGCACAGCGCCGCAGCATCATGCATGGTACTGGCGGCAGTTGGTTTACAGTGGACTATAGCGTCGGGAAAACCAAGCAGTCCTTTAAGTTTCAATTCAAAGGATTATACCCAGCTCTAGAGCAAGCTTCACGCGTGTCACCATCGTTGCGGACCCGCCTAGAGCATCTTGTGGATCAAGTTGAATGTTCGACCTGTGGTGGCAGTCGCTTACGGGATTTTGCAACCGCTTACCGGTTTCAAGATCAGACGATTGAACAATTGTGTCGATTGCCGTTAGAAGACTTATTGGGGCTTGTGGCAAATTGGAAATTGCCGAAACGTGTCGAGACGGTGGCGGGGGAGTTGCTCTGCGAAATTCAAAACCGATTGCAGTTTCTCAATGAAATTGGTTTGTATTATCTGACACTGGATCGGCCCGCGGCGTCACTTTCCAACGGCGAGGCACAACGAATTCGCCTAGCATCTCAACTCGGTAGTGGCTTGTGTGGTGTTTTGTACGTATTAGATGAGCCGACGATAGGCTTGCATCCACGGGATAATTCACGATTGTTACAAGCTTTGAATAAGCTGCGAGATTTGGGCAACACATTATTGGTAGTTGAACACGATCGTGAGATTATCCAAGGCGCAGATTATCTTTGTGACTTTGGTCCAGGTTCGGGTCTGCATGGTGGTAATGTCGTCGCTCATGGACCTCCGGCTAAACTCGCCAAGCAGAGAAAATCAGTTACGGGCCCCTATTTATCAGGGAAGAAGACGATTCCGATTCCGGCAAATCGTCGACCGGTGTTTTTGCAAGGTAAAACGCCAAGTCAAGTTTTAGCCGTCCGTGGCGTGCGGCATCACAATCTTAAGGATGTGGATTTGGTGCTGCCGATGGAGACTTTGACCGTGGTTACGGGTCCCAGTGGCAGTGGCAAGAGCTCATTGATTGACGGTGTGTTATATGCTGCTTTAGCTAAGAAGTTACATCGCGCATCGACGAGTCCGGGGTCCCACGACCACATCGAAGGATTGGAACTTATCAACAAGGTTATCCGAGTCGATCAAAATGCATTGGGGAATTCACCGAGTTCTAACCCAGCTACGTACACAGGCGTGTTCGATTTGATTCGTACTTTGTTTTCGCAGTTACCTGATGCCAAACTGAGAGGGTTCACGGCGCGGCGCTTTAGTTTTAATGTGCCTGGTGGTCGCTGTGATGATTGTGATGGATACGGCAATAAACGAATTGAAATGCATTTCTTACCCGATGTTTGGATCCAATGCCAGACGTGCGATGGTAAGCGATACAATCCGGATACGTTGGAAGTCAAATTCCGTGGACAGAGTGTTGCTGACGTGCTGGAAATGACTTGCGCCGAAGCGGTCCGACTGTTTGACAATATTCCCAAGATCCGGCGGATCTTGCAAATGTTATGCGATGTCGGTTTGGATTATGTGTCGTTAGGTCAACCTGCTCCAACGTTATCTGGTGGCGAAGCCCAGCGTGTGAAACTAGCGGCGGAATTGGCTCGACCAGATACGGGTCGGACATTGTATTTACTCGATGAACCAACTACTGGTTTGCATTTTGCAGATATCGAAAAGTTGCTTGAGGTTTTGCACCGTTTAGTGGATTTAGGAAATACAGTCGTTGTGATAGAACATAACTTGGATCTAATTAAGACGGCTGATTGGGTGATTGATGTTGGTCCCGAAGCGGGATTTGCTGGTGGACAAATTGTTGCGGCGGGCACTCCTGAGGAGGTCGTGAAGATCGCTGCAAAACATAAACCGACTAAAACGGCTAGCAAAAAGCGAGCCGGCAAAACAGTTTTACGCAGTTACACCGGAGAAGCGTTAGCGCCGGTGCTTGCCGCTGGTCCTTATGTTGAACGCAAGGCGTATGTGGCTGAAGCGGTTGAAGTGCAGTCAGGGGAGATGGCTCTTGCAGAAGTCGGGAAAGGTATCCCGATGCCTTGGAAGACCAACGGTCGCCGCTGGCATACCCAAGATCGCGTGGCGCGTGATGGATCTGCTATCCAATGGGAAGGCCAGATTTTGGCTGATACGCTAGATCGAATTCAAGAGCTAGGTGATTTTAGCGAGACGGATTTTGGTGC
>JAYZBF010000109.1:0-5686 GCA_036338835.1 Planctomycetota bacterium | reverse complement strand
CTTTGGCATTCGTCAACTGACGCACTTTGCGACCGTTAGATTTCATGATGTACAGATCCGGATCACCATCGCGAGTACTGCAGAACGCAATCCATTTACCATCACTTGAGTAAGCTCCTTCAGCATCATAGCCGTCAGCAGTTGTAAGACGCTTCAAGATATTTCCATCTAGATCTGCAACATACATATCAGTATGCGGATCAAAGGGCCATGAATACCGGCGCCGCACTCCGTTCTTGCGATCCTCTGCCTGCTGCTTAATTTCCGCTTGTTCTGTTTCCGTCATCTGGGGATCTGTGTGACTTGATGAATACATAATCCGTTTTCCGTCGAGCGAAAAATAGCTACAAGTCGTACGTCCACGTCCGGTGCTAAGCATTCGTGGACGACCACCGGCTAACGGTTGCGTATAAATTTGGTAAAACGGATAATCCTTGGTAATTGCTTGATAGATAATCTGAGTCGCATCCGGGGAAAAATAACCCTCGCCTGCTTTGACAAAACCACTGGTGACTTGCCGTATATTTTTGAGGTATGTCGTTTCAATACTAACAGCGGTGTCAGTTGCCGATTGAGCCTCAACTGTCCCCACCGTTGCTAGGAGTACCCCTAACGCCAGAAACCAACTGAACGATGTAACCACAATTGACTTCATGATCGACCTAACTAATTCCATTGCACCCAATCCTTAATTAATAATGCGTTTTATTTCCCTCTCACCAATGTAACAAAGTAGTAAAGCAATCGCTATAATCAAATCGACTCACAATTCAGCTGAATCGTCATGCCCACATAGTCGTGTTTTATACCGTTAAAAAATATAAGGCAGCATCATGAGAATATATACCCGCGGAGGCGACCAAGGCGAAACTGGACTCGTCGGCGGTGGCCGCATAAAGAAGGCTGATCCACAAATTGCAGCCATCGGTAGTTTAGATGAGCTTAACGCACACCTTGGTGTTATTCGCAGTTTCGACGTTCGAGCAGATCTTGATCAGATGCTACAAGGGATTCAATCACGTCTGTTTGATGTTGGAGCAATTATAGCGGAGGGGCCGGTTGGAGAATCCGACATTAAATTGTCCGAGCAAGACATTGTGGCACTAGAGAGTCTGATTGATATGCTAGATCAAGACCTTGCTCCGCTGAAGAAGTTCGTTTTACCCGGTGGAAATCCTGTCGCTGCCCAAACCCACTTGGCCCGAACTGTTTGTCGTCGCGCTGAACGAGATGTGTTCCTCGGAGCGCCAGCTACAAACCCCAAGTTGCCAATGGTCTTCAAATATCTTAACCGATTGTCCGATTTCTTATTCATGCTAGCGCGCACGTTTAACTCGCTAAGTGACACGACGGAATCGACCTGGCATTAATACTCGACTTCGCTCCAAACATCCATTCCTAAGCGACAACAAAGTTCATCAAATCGTCGCTGCAGAATTGGGCTCGATGCATGTACATGATCCGCTTCGGTAAGAAACTGCATATCTTCCATCGGCCACACATCCGCTGCAAATAGGATTTCTTCAAACGGAGTCAGGTTATGGGCATATACCATTAACATCTTGTGCTCATCAAACTGCACTTCCATTTGATCCTGAGCATTGATGACTGCCACACCGGTGCATCCATCTTGCATCAATAGGTTTTCAAAATCGCAGAACATGCTTTTTACAACTGGTGAATCGATATGCTCGCGGTATAAATCCACATGACTTCCATCACGTTGTTGGTGACTAGTTTCGAGGACGACGTCCACAACATTTCCAAGAGGGGTGAGCAAATCCAAAAACAGATCAAATACAGTTTCTCGCGTTGCCGCTGCGAGAATCATTGGTAACATAACACCTTGCTTGGAATCGGAATACGTATCGCGACGATACCCTTGTCGCGGCACAATTTCCGCTCGACTACTAGGGCGAACCGCATCGGTTAACTGAAATACCCCTGCTTGAGCCTTGGAAAACAAGGCTGCTGTGGACTGTTGATAGTCTTCAATTTCATGCGCAGCATCCAGCTGATTCTTATGCGATTGACTACTATTTGCCGTTTGCGGAGTTTCGTTGGAATCGTTAAGTGGCTCCTGATTCATCGTAATTCAATTAATCCGGTCATGAGGCTTGTGATAATTTTATGATTAGTGCTTGCTGGTTTGTGTCCGTTGCCTCCGCAACTTGTTAATCAAACCTACGCAAACCTAGGTCATGACTTTTCATGAAGCCGGATTAAGCTTCACTAAATCCAAAAACTTTTGTATTCGCACTATGTGATCACAGTAAAGCCACTGTAAAACGCACAAATTCCTCTATTCACAACGATTAAGTGACTTTCATTCTGAGCCCACTTGCAACAGTTCCAGCGTTTAGGATCTGCTACTATTTTTTTATTACCGCCTTTCTTAGGACTTTTTGTTGAAACAGAATCGAGTACAATCACGTATAAACCACTTCACAAATATCTTCTGTCAGCCAGTGAATCGGTTTTGTTGTATTAGCCCATTTTGAAATTTGTCTCATCACTGTTTCTCTTAGGATCACAATGAAAAAAATCGAAGCCATTATCCGACATTTCAAACTTGAAGACGTCAAGAATTCTCTCGCAGATCAAGGTATCCATGGAATGACAGTCGCCGAAGTTCGAGGATTTGGTCGACAAAAGGGACATTCTGAAATGTATCGCGGCACTGAATACGCCATCGACTTTGTCCCCAAAGTCAAACTAGAGATTGTTTGCACAGCGGACAGCCTTAAGAAAGTGATTGACATTATTTTGCAAACAGCTCAAACCGGAAACATTGGCGACGGCAAAATTTTCATCACCGACCTATCGGATGTCATTCGCATCCGTACCGGTGAAATGGGCGAAGACGCTATTTAGCGTGGTTTTGCATTTCCTACGCTTCTATTTGTGACACTTTACTTATGTCGAGCGCCCATTGTTTTAATCAAGCTGTTAACCAAGCGCGGGAGGATTTAGCAGCGCGGCGCAAGCGACTCAAATTACAGCATGACACTGGGTCACCGGGCATCCAAGTCTGCGCTGGTTTAGCCGACATGCTCGATAGCATCATTCTCGATCTCTATCAAGCGGCACTCGACAGTGTCACCAGCAGTGCTGCAGAGCGTGAAACATTAGAGCATAACATCGCGCTGATTCCTCACGGAGGATACGGTCGGCGGGACGTCGCACCCTATAGCGATGTGGACTTGATGCTTCTATGTACCTCGTCCAGTCATCCTGGCGTGATGCAACTAGCTCGAGCACTCACTCAGAACATCTACGATGTCGGGCTGACACTTGGCTTTTCAACTCGTACCAATAAAGAAGCAATTAGCTTAGCCTTACAAGACCCCAAAATATTCACTTCGCTTGTCGAATCTCGATTTTTACACGGCAGTGTCCAGCTATTTACCGATTTCTATTCGCGATTTAAAACCCGTTCCCACCGTAAATGGAAATCTGTCTTGCAGTTAGTTGCACAGGCTCGACGCGATGAACGTGCGACGGTCGGCGAAGCGGTTCACATATTAAAACCCAATGTCAAACGGTCACCCGGTTCGTTACGAGATCTGCAATATGTACGATGGCTTGGCTTCCTCGTATACGGAGAACAAGAACCCCAAGAACTCTATCGCCGCGATATCCTCAGCAAACCCGACTATAAAATCATTCGTAGCGGGCGTGACTATCTATTGCAACTGCGCAATGAAATGCATTTTCATGCGGGAAAAGCACAAGATGTCTTGAACCCCAATGAACAAATGCGTCTGGCGACGCTGCATGGTTTTGAGGATCATGATGATCGGCTTGCGGTCGAGCAATTCATGCAGCATTATTTCAATTGCACGAGCCAAATTCGGTATGCAGCCAAACATTTTTACGCCTCCAGTAAACCGCGAGGCTGGAGGACTCGCCTAGCCGTTCCCGGATTTGTACGTATCCTACATGGAAAATTTCGGCTCGGACCAAGTAATATCGGGGCCGTTCCAAAACATCTCGATCAGATAAAAACGAACCTAGAAGATGTCTTGCAGTTGATGGAATTGGCAAGCCAATACAATCGGCGGATTGACCATGCAACTTGGACCGCTATTCGGAACACGATGATCAATTCCAAGGAAATTGAGTTGTCCCGTTCCGTAACCGAACAGTTCATGGCGTTGCTTTCCAAGCCGGTACGCCTGGGCGACCAATTACGCCGCTTACATCGCATGCGAGTATTAGAAAAATGCATTCCTGCTTTCCATCACGCGCGCTGCCTTTTGCAATTTAATGAATACCATAAATACACAGTCGACGAACATTCGCTACAAACAGTTGAGTTTGCGACCGAATTTGCGCAGGAAGCATCTACGTTAGGAGAAACTTATTCTGGTCTAACCAACAAAGGCTTGTTGCACTTAACGTTGTTGTTGCATGACTTGGGAAAGGGATTCCCAGGAGACCACAGTGAAATCGGTGAAACGATCGCTCGCGAAACCGCCAAACTCTTTGGACTTTCCCAACATAACACGGAGGTCTTAGCGTGGCTCGTATTGAAACACCTTCGCATGGCACACACCGCATTTCGGCATGACTTACAAGACGAAAATGTTATCGTCCGTTTTGCAGCTGAAGTCGGCTCCGTTGAAAAACTTAAGATGCTGTTCATTATGACATGTGCCGACTTAGCAGCAGTAGGGCCCAACGTACTTAATCAGTGGAAGCAAGACTTGATTACCGAGCTGTTTCAAAAAACAAAACAACAACTCTCCGGAGAGTCTACAGGTAAGTACGCCCAAGAGTGGATCACCCAGAAAAGCGAGACGCTATTAGCACAACTCACGGCGTTCAATACATCGAATCCGTCTGTCACAGACGCCGAAGCACCTAAATCCACGAAGCTAAACAAGTCGGAGCAAGTATGTCAAAGCTACATCGACATGCTCCCGCCCGCCTTGCTCGTCAAAGAACAACTCTCCGCCACAGCAGAATACTTGCAAGCGGTTATGCAAATCGAAGATGATCAAATAAAAACATGGGCCCGCTTCCACCCACAACAGAATGTTGTTGAGTATGCAATCGCCGCAAAAGCCGATTCTCTCGCAGGTTGCTTCCATCGTATCACGGGGGTTCTTTCAAGCCAACAAAACTCCATATTGAGTGTTGAGATTATCCAACTTCCAAACGGACATGTACTCGACCGTTTCTTTGTCACAGACTTGGCAAGTAATCAGAAACCGCCAGCACAGCGTTTGAACGATATCCAAGAAAAAATCAATCATTCGATTCAAGAACAAAAAGCGAGCAAGCCAAGTTTCCCCACAGTTTGGTCGGGGACATCCGAAACATCCGCAGCGGAACTCAATCCGATGCCTGCCAAGGTCAACTTGGATAATGTCACCGCGGGAAAATATACAATTGTTACCGTCTTTGCCTACGATCGCATTGGCTTGTTGTACAAAATCACCAAAGCCCTGTATGATTTGAAGTGTGAGATTCACTTAGCAAAAATCGGAACCTATATCGACCAAGTCGTCGACGTTTTTTACGTGACGGATCGCGAGAATAATAAAATCGATTCCAAAGAACGTTTGGACAACATTCAAGAAACTTTGCTTGCTAAAATCGAAAAAGCCACCAAATAATATATGCCCCTAAGACACAATATTTTTTACGGAGTTTTCCCCTATGACTGCCATTGAGACCC
>JAYZBF010000108.1:0-9289 GCA_036338835.1 Planctomycetota bacterium | reverse complement strand
CCACACTGAAATGGGCAGCCGAAATATGCCAGAAGTATCCGCAACATCGCGTCATCATTGCCACGCATTGCTACATGCGAACCGACGGCCGTGACACAGGGTGCGCGACCTCCTATAAAGTGCCGGGGAATAGCGGCGAGGAGATCTGGCAGAAATTAGTACGCAAACAACCCAATGTTTTCTTCGTCATCAGCGGACACGTCTTAGGCGTGGGCTTGCAAACGAGCACCAACGACGCGGGGGGTAAAGTGACTGAGATGCTGACAGATTATCAAGGCCGGCCCAATGGCGGCGATGGCTGGCTACGAACATTGCGTTTTGTGCCAAAGGAAAACAAGATCTACGTCAAAACCTACTCGCCGCTGTTGGATAAAACCGATGAAGCCGCGAAAGAAACGTTTACCATCGACTACCAGATGACGCGGTAGAGAACTGGCACCACGGATGGGCACAGCAGCCTGCTGTCATTGTTTTTTCTTGGCATTGTTTTCCCTTGTAATGGTAAGCGCAGGCACGCTACAATCAGTTTTCACATTGTAAGATTCATAATTCGCTGGAATTCCAAGGAGTTTCCCAACATGTCAGTTTTCGTACGACTTTGCATCATGATGTTCCTGCAATTCTTCGTCTGGGGCGCTTGGTACGTCACCGCTCCCAACTTCCTGAGCACCATTGGATTTGGGGCAAGCGATTTCAGTTGGACATATTCAGTAGGTCCACTCGCTGGAATTATTGCTCCTTTATTTATCGGGATGATCGCTGACAAATTCTTTTCCGCGCAAAAAGTACTAGCCGTTTTGCACCTCGCTGGCGGAGGTCTAATGCTTTATGCAACAACCCAAATGACTGGCGATGCCCCTTCGGCTGACTTAATAAATATCATTTTCTTTGTGTACATGCTGACCTACTTTCCAACGCTGGCGCTGACCAACACGGTCGCCATGAAGAATATGACCAATTCGGGCAAGCAATTCCCCTATGTGCGAGTCTTTGGCACAATTGGTTGGATCGCAGCCGGTTTCGCGCTGACCTTCCTCGAAATTGAAACCAGTATTGAGATGTTCTATCTAACATCTGGTGCTGCGGTTTTATTGGGAGTCTTTAGTTTTGCCTTACCGTCAACCCCTCCAAACACAGATTCGCAGGTCACTGTGGGCCAATTGCTGGGTATCGATGCCTTTAAGATTCTTAAAGATAAAAACTATTTGATCTTCATCGTATCTTCAGTTTTGATTTGCATCCCCTTAGCTTTCTACTACCAAATTGCTAGCCGAGTGGTGGAAATGGTTGATTTACCAATCGGACTCACGATGTCATATGGCCAAATTTCTGAAATCCTATTTATGCTTCTTGTCCCAGTGATGCTAGTGCGACTAGGCGTGAAAAAGATGTTGGCCATCGGTATGTTAGCGTGGGCAGTTCGCTATGGGCTTTTTGCCTATGGTGCGTCTAGTCAACAAACTTTAATGGTTATCGCCGGTGTTGCTTTACATGGCATCTGCTATGACTTCTTCTTTGTCACGGGGCAGATGTACACGGACAAAAAAGCCCCTGAAGCTATCCGCGCTCAAGCCCAAGGATTGCTAGTCATGCTCACGTTAGGCATCGGCATGTTAATTGGTGCCCAAGTTGCAGGAGCGATTGAAAGCTACTGTACCCCCGCAGGTAGTACAGACCTTGCAGAGATCGACTGGCAAACCCTGTGGGGAATTCCGGCTATCTTTGCAGTTGGCGTACTAGCATTCTTTATGGTGGCATTCAAGGATGATGCTCCCGAAGCAGATGACGCCGCGTCTGAACCAACGTATGACCCACCGTCTGAACCAACAGCGGAACCAACGTACTAATTAGTGGTCCTAATTCATGGTCCACTAGGGTGCCGAGGCAACGCGCTCGGTTTTTAGCTCGATGGCTTCCACGAGAATTAGCAGATCAATTTTTTCTTGGACTTTACGCGAGCTGTAAATCGTTTCGCCAATTAGCGGCAAGTCCGAGAACAACGGGATCTTCTCTTTGGTCTTATGCTCCCGTACCAACGGCATGCCGTATATTAAACACTGCTCATCAACTCCTAGATTCGCTACAACATCACGTTGGTGATGGCGAACTTGAGGTAAACCCCTGTGCAGCGTCTTGGTGCGTTGAGAAGCATCGACCTGCGTCACACGTGGTTTAATACTTAAACGAATCTCACCGTTGGCTAGCCGCTCTGGTAAGACTGCCATCTTAAGCCCCCACGGTTCATATTCCACGTCAATTTTACCGTCATCATTGGGAGTCACTCGAGGTAATTTCCCACCAATTTCGAACTCAACAGTGCGTCCATCGATTGTCAACATTTCCGGAACGGCAACCAACCTAAATAGGTTTTTATCTGCGGCGGCCTTAAGAAATGATCGCAACTTGTCAGACTGGCCGACAACCTCATGCTCCATTTTTCCAATCTTGGTCGCTCCTAACGGCCATTGGATATTATGTTTTTCTAGTTGCAAATGAGAAATTTCCATAATCCTCACCTTCAATTGAATCTGCTGCTCTACTACGCTCTGAACTACTTCTAGGTGATTCACCACCTGCGGGTAGAACTCCGCAGCCACTCGCTCAATGCGTTCGATCACTGGCTGACTCGAAACACGGCCCGACATTAGCAAATCACCGTTTAGTTCACTGATGGCTAACTGTTCGTTTGGAAACTCTCTTGCTAATACATTCTTCAATTCGGCCAAACTCGCGTGAATCACAATATCGTATTGCTGCACGTGACCTTGTGCGCTAAATAGACGCATCTCCGTTTTACCCGGTTTGAGCGCCGACAGACGAATCTTAGTCGGACTCAAAGGCTCAACTTTCAATAACTGTGAGTCGCCGAAATACAATCTACGAACGTTAAAGGGCAAGACCAACGTTCGTTGTTCGGTACTGCGCAACTTGAGCGACTCGGTTTCCGTCGCGACGGTAATGCTAGCCTGTCCGTCATCATTAAGGGGTGTCTCCGCATACAAATGACCAGCAAGCGTCATACATACGCAAAAATAGATTACTCGTTTGGAGAACATGCTGTTACTTTCATTTTTTGCGTTCGATGCGTTCGAATCATTCGATTTTGATTTACTTGTTGGTCGTAGCTGCGTCAGGTTTTTCAGCAATAATGATGGTCGGATCACTATCCTGCTTAATCCATTCATAATGAGTTACTCCGTCCGGAGTCATCACTTCCATCTTCCAATAGACTTCCAGCGGAGTTACCACTTGTGGTGGATTGTCAACTTGAGTATTGATTTCCGGCGTATCGACAATAGCGACTTCCGGAACGTCTATCACGCCTGGCGTGTTGGGTTCATTCTCGGGCACATCCGAAATGCTGATGGTTGGCGTGGTATCCGAAGGCGATCCCAAGTCTACGATCTTAGGTGCGGCTAAGAGTCTCAACGTCTCAAGCGTTGTCAGCATCCCCGTCGGTAAATCCTGCTGATCGGTGGCACCCGTTAAACTCAGATGTAACGTACCCAAATCCATTGCCAATTGAATCGCTGCAACGGTTTCCTGTGGTACTAATAACGTAAGTGTTGTCTGCGAATCTCCCGAGCTCGCTTCGCCCGACGTCTGTAAAACTTCAACCCCAGTAGCCAACCTTGAAATACCAATTTTCGAGGGGTTCGTCTCATCTTTAATTAATGCTGTTACGTCGACACGACAACCTGACTTGAGTAACTCTGTGAGCATTGGATCTAGATAGCTTTCAATCGCAATCACGCCGTAGCCAACAGGTACTGAGGCCACTTCGGATGGCGTCGCAGCAGTCGGTTCGATGGCACTCAATAGATCGACTGTAATGGGTGAATCAACAGTTAGTCGTTGAGCGGCAAATTTACCGCGAATCGACCCAATATCTTTCACAACATCAAGCCCATCTACTTGGGTCTTCGCAATCTCAATGATCTTGATCTTAGCCATGTCAAACGGCTCGCCCACATCCATGTCAATCGCGGTCGCATAAACCCGTACGGTCTCGCCCAGCGGTATCACCTTTTTAGCGTCCGGCGATTTGTTTACACTCACGGTGCAAACTAACCCGAGCAGCAATATTCCTACGAGCAGTGCCGGTAATTTTAGTGTTTTTAACAACGGTCCACGTTCCCTTTAAATGCATGTGTAGACTATCTACTCTAAAAACCCAGATAGTTCCTAATTACAGCATCGGAACATTAGTTGCATCTCCGTGACAGGATTCGGAAAAAACGGAAAAATCGTTAGAGCTTGCCTAATTTAACAAACGGAACACTGTTTGACGATATGCGTGCCAACCAACGACCCGTGGTTTTACTCTGGCTTAGCAAAACAACTAGTGGATATGGCTGAGAAGCGCGGCGATTAGAGGTTCGATTTCATTTTCTCGTATCGCCATGGCATTGATTACAAGCAGGCCTTCATCCAAACGGCTATGCCCAACAAATACTCGGGGACTAGAGCTCCGCAAGCATTGGCAAACTTCAAAGGCATCCTGCTCCGGGTTGACTTTTACATTCAGCCGCGGAACCTGATTTTCGTGAGCGATCAGTTCGGCAACAACTCCGGCGGCATGCAAGGCATCTGAAATTCGTTGTAACATTTCGTGCCACGCGTTCATCAGATTGGACTGTTCCGGCCCGAGGAATTTCTCGAGTGCAGTCATCACCGCCATGATCGATTCCTTGGATACTTTGAGTCCACGTCCAATACCATGCCGTGGCATCCCGACGACTTCACCTGCAACAAAAAACTCCGCCGGTGCTGTCCACAACGTCGGATGATCGTCCATATCCAGCATTTGCAATAATGCGGAACCAACTAAGGTGCGTGTTCCGAGTAACAGTCCAGTTGCTTGCGGGCCGCGCATCGCTTTACCACCACTGAACGCCACCAAGTCGGCCCCCAAATCCACTAATCTTTTGAGATTCTCCACGGGCGGAATTTCTCCGGCCGCGTCCACAAGTACTGGTAAACCATGTTCTTTTGCAACTCGTATGACATCTGCTAATAACGGCCGTGAGCTATCGGTCTGTACGTATAATATTCCCGCTGTTTGCTCAGTGATCGCTGCGGCATATTCCCATGGTTCAACGCGTCGCACGCCAGCACCACTGACAACTTCATTCATTCCGACCGCTACTATTTTTGCGCCGGCAGCACGTACGGCATGGTCATAACCACTGCGTTGGTCACTTGCAATAAGTAGTTCATTTGGAAATTGAGTTGTAGCGGGCAGCGCTTCCATGCGAGCAATATCAGTTCCTGCCAGGATAGCGGCGGTGCCCAGTGTTAATGCTGCTGCTGCACCGGAGGCAATCAGTCCAGCTTCGCAGCCGAGCCATTGTGAAAGTTGTTGGGAAACCGCGATTTGCAGTTCTTCGATAGCAACAGATTGTTGCGCCGCAGAATCGTAGGCAGCGATTGCCGCGGTATCCAAGGGCGCGCCGCCTAAACGAGTAACGGTGCCACAGGCGTTTATAATTGGGACGACACCGAGGTCTTCATATTTCATTATCCAGCGTTCCTCTTAGTACACATCGGATGAGATTAGCTTAGTAAATCTCGCACCTTTTTACAGACAAATTCTAATTCCTCATCCGTCATCTCAATCGCATCTAAATATAGAAATCCTTCATTGGCATGGTGTGCTCGAGCAACCACCGATGGATTTCCTTCCGCTAATGCTCTGTTGAGCGAATGGGCGTCATGCGAGGTGGCGCTAGGGTCTGGCGTCAAACGCACCCGTGAAAACGGGCAACCATTAGGGTCCGCATCGATTCCGAGGCTTAATCCATCAATATTTGCGAGCAACTCCATGATGCGGTCGACTTTACGGTCTTGCTCAGCAGTCCAAGCTTGTACATCCTCCTTCGCTCGATATTCCATGGCAGCGATCGCCCCCACAATCGCTTCTTTGCCCGCTTTCATCCCGCGACCAATTCCACGATTCTGTAGGTAGACCGCTTCAACATACTTGCGTTTACCAGCAATAATTCCGGCAGTTGTGGAACATAGATATTTATGGGCACTGGTAATGACCAGGTCGACTCCCAGATTAATTAATTCCGACATTCGTTGGTCTTGTGCTGCCGCATCCACAATCACAGGGGTCTCGTATTGATGTGCTACAGAGCTTATTTCAGTCAAGCTAAGCATGCCCTTGCGGACGGTATGATGTGATTCGACCACTAGTACAGCTGCAATATCCTGCTGCTGTAATGCATGCTCAAGTTGTAAGGGCAACGTACGGTTGACTTCACCAATTATCTCCGGCACAGCGCCTGCGAGGCGTATATTTTGTGTGATAGGCGCACCATAGTTCACACAATGCCCTGTTTGAATGATGATTTTATTGCGCATACCCGTTGCGTCAGGTAACTGCAGCACATTTCCCAATTCAGTACCAGTCATACAGCCAGCGATCGATAACGTAATACCAGCCGCTGTACAGGCTGTCACGCATCCCGTTTCGGATCCCCAAGTACTGGAAATAACCTTCCCAGCGGCCGCTTGTAGTTCGTCTAAATCAAAAAAGTGATTAAGCGATTCACGAACTTGATCAGCAATTTCTGGTAACACGATCGCACCGCACAACTGTGTCATTTTTCCACAAGCATTAATAATCTTTGTAAGTTGGTGTTCTGAGTGTAAATCGATCATTTGAATTCCGCTAATCGTCGCTGCCATGTTGGTGAAAAAGAACCAGCCTTATTCTATAATGAATTAGACCCGCGTATCGCCAATCCTGATGATGCCTAATTCCCTCAAACTGAATTCCCAATATTTTACCATGCAATGCAACTTACTTATACGCGGTGGAACCGTTATCGATGCCGCCGCGGGGCATCATCAAATCATGGACGTCGCCATCACCGGTGACCGCATCGTTGCCGTTGGCGACTCCTTGGAGTATCAGGCTGACCAAGTCATTGATGCGAGTGGTCTAATTGTTAGCCCTGGATTGATCGACTTGCATGTCCATGTATATCAACATCACATGCCAATCAGTCTTAATGCGGATGAACTGTCGATTGCGGGTGGGGTTACCACTCAGCTTGATGCTGGGAGTGCTGGTTCCTACAACTTTGATGGTTTTCGCCGTGACTATATCGACCGCGCTAACACCGAAGTCTTGGGGTTAGTTAACTTGGCATGTACGGGTCTGGTAGCAGCTAACCTAGGCGAACTGATGGACCCACGACACTCTGATCCCGCGGGAGTTGTAGCCACAATAGAGCGTCATGCGGATGTTGCCGTTGGCGTTAAAATTCGTGCAGGGGCTCATATCATTGGCAGCGGACAACAGGGCTGGGATCATTTTCTTGCTGCTGTCGCAGCTGCGCGAGAATCAAACACTTGGCTGATGATTCACATCGGAGAATGCCCAATGACGTTGCCAGAAATGATGCCGCACTTGCAACCAGGCGATTGCATTACCCATTGTTTTAAAGGTGGCAGTACGACATTGCTTGACGAAAACCAACGTGTATTTGACGAGATCAAAAAAGCCGCCGACGACGGAATCATTTTTGATGTCGGCCATGGCTTTGGTAGTTTTCATTGGGATGTGGTCACTGCTTGTCTCGATCAAGAGTTATTGCCCAATACAATCAGTACCGATCTCCATCTAAAAAATGTACATGGGCCGGTCTATGATATGCCTACCACGATGTCCAAGTTCTTGATGCTCGGATTGTCGCTAACCCAAGTGTTTGAAATGTCGACGCTCGCTCCGGCAAAAGTCCTCGGTCGCGAATCGGAAATCGGGACACTCAAAGTTGGCAGCAGAGCGGACGTGGCGTTATTTGAAATGAACACCGGTGAGTTCGAGTTTACGGACAGTTATCAACAAGTTCGTAGCGGCGGGCAACGACTCCAAGCTGTGGGAACCATTCAAAGCGGTACGTTAGCACCAGGCTGGACACAATACAAACGGTAAGTGATTCCACACTTATTTGGAATCCGATAGTTGCTTGGTGCAATCCACGCATGCCCAGCAAATCGCACATAGGCAATAACAAACAAAGCCGAGTACTAATACCGGTAACCACCCGGCCACATTGTTGGCATCGTTGGGAATCATGTATCCCTGAACAATCGACCCCACAATTCCGATCACAATCGCAAACGAATTAACGAAGGCAAATAACGTCGCGGTAAAACGCCCGCCCATATCTGTAATCGCACCCCAGCGCGTAGCCAAGGAAATGTCCGCAAAGATTTTAACGACTCCCAACAAGATACAAAACAAATAGGGATCCTCTTTAACAAACAAAGCGATAAATAATATCACTGCCGCCATCCCCTTGCCCATGGCACCCATAATTCGTCTTGCTTGCCGTCGGCCCCTGCGAGCGGTAAGTTTATCGTTGAGAAATCCACCGATTACGCCACCAATGGCGCCACCTATTAGCGGCAACGAAGAGTATATCCCCATCTCTTTGTAACTCAGTCCATGAGCATTTTTCAGAAACATCGGAATCCAACCGGAAAAGATGTGGTCGGCAACAGTAGAAAAGCTAGCCGCGAAACAGAGTAGCAGCACATGTACTCGCACACTTTTAGGGCAGTTTCGTAGCATCTCCATATACGATGGGCGTGTTTTCTTTTCTTCTGATTCGTCTTGCAAACCCACAAGATCAATCTCGGCTTGATTCGCTCGCGGATGCAGTTCCGGGGAATTGCGAACAACAATCAAAAACAATCCGGCAAGTACCAATCCGGATGAGGCCAGCATGATCAGCACGGTCTGCCAACCGTAACCTAAAATACCGATCATCACAGTAGCTACGAGGATATTAGTAACGGCACCGCCAAACCGCGCAAAAAATACTCCCAGCCAACCTTGAATCGTCGTACGTATACTTACGTGAAACCATTTCCTTGTTAGCCAACCGAGCGAGGCGAACACAGCTGATTGACCCGCACCGAGTAGTATACGCCCAGCGTATAGACACCCGATGGCCGGTGCACCCGCATGAAGCGCCAAACCAACGGACCATGTCACGATTGATGCCGTTAAAAACAAGTCCGCTCCGACGACATCAACCAACATTCCGGCAGGTATCTGTACACCGCCATAAAACACCGAGAACAAGGCATCCAAGTAGCCCAAACTGGCGTTATCCAACCCGTAGGCCTCAGCGATATCGGGCTTGAGCACGCCAAAGGTATAACGATGTACATACAACATCCAAGACGTCAGGCAACCCATCGTAAAGACGGACCACCGCACGTTTGTCGGAGCCGTTGTCGCTTCAGTTTGTAGTTGATTCCTATC
>JAYZBF010000107.1:0-18425 GCA_036338835.1 Planctomycetota bacterium | reverse complement strand
ACTCAAACTCAGCCAAAAATATGAAGAACCCGTCGAATTAATTATCCAAATCGAGATGGTAGCGGTACGAACGGTCGCCGCTTAGCGAATTTTGATTTAAAATAAAACATCTAAGATCTCTATTTACCGAGAACTTTATGGCACGCTGGCCCCGAAAATTTTGGACATCCCTGTTTACCTATGGATCGATCTTCGTGTTTTTCCCAGCACTCGCTTATCTAGCCTATTGCTGGGTTCGCGGCGAACTATAACGAATACTGTCACTATTGATGCTTCCTGTGGAATCAACGCTAGCAATGACCACACACAACAGATGTGCAAATATCTAGGAGCGTGATTACTTTTGGCTATGACCCCAACGCTCTCATCGATCGTCGAAAAACTCCAACAAGCAGGGCAATCGCACCTGCTTGAGTTCGTTGACCAACTCGATGAATCCGAACTCCAGTCACTGTTGCAACAAATCGCATGTCTTGATTTGGAACTAGTAAATCAACTATTTGCAAAACGCGACGAGACAAACAATCTTATCTCTTCAAATATCGACATCATGCCACCTATCGCATTGCGATTACATGAGACACATACGCCCAGCGGCGTTTCACGTATTCAAGCGTTGACCGAAGGCGAACATCTAATACGATCCGGTAAGGTTGCAGCGTTAATTGTTGCCGGTGGCCAAGGGTCTCGACTGGGGTTCGATAAACCTAAAGGGATGTTGCCTATCGGTCCCGTTTCACAGCGGACACTGTTTGAAATTCTAGCTAATAAGATCGACGCTTTGCAGCGACATTACAAAACCACAATCCCACTGCTGATCATGACCAGTCCCAGCGTACATGATGAAACGGTAAGCTACTTTGCTGAACATGATTATTTTGGGTTGATCGACTCCGTCGAGTTTTTTTGTCAGGGCACACTACCGGTAATTGATTCTCGGTCGGGCCAGATACTTCTGCAATCACACCACACCATCAGCGTAAGCCCCAATGGTCATGGTGGTGTAATCGAAGCACTAGTCGCAGACAAACTGCTCGATAAATATCAACAAGCTGGCATTGAACATTTCTTTTTTGGACAAATTGATAATCCACTTTCGCCAACTTGCTGTCCTGAACTCATCGGTTTTCATGGTTTGACAAATTCCGCCGTGACGCTTCAAGCGATTGCGAAACAGGATGTACTCGACAAAACAGGAAACATTGTCCAAATGGATGGTCGCATTCAGATGATTGAATACACTGAAATGCCAAAACAACTCGCCGAGCAAACAACCCCTGACGGGGAATTGAATTTTTGGGCTGCCAACATCGCTGTGCACATATTTCAAATATCGTTTTTACAACAACTAGCCCAAGATCCTACTGCCCTGCCCTATCACACAGCACACAAGACGGTTGCCCACATTGATCAACTAGGGAATCAAGTTCATCCGGCCGAGCCGAATGCCATTAAATTTGAACGGTTTATTTTTGATGCGCTGTCGGTTTCACCCAAAACCACGGTTATCGAAGCAGACCGCAATCTCGTATTTGCAGCGGTCAAGAATCACGCGTCATCCAGTTACAATACGGTCGATACCTGCCAACAAGCTATCTCGACTTTGCACCGCAATTGGCTCATCGCAGCTGGCGTTCAAGTCGACACGAATATTGCAGTTGAAATCGATCCTCGTTTGGCTCGTAATGCTCAACAGGTCCGAGAACTTCCGGATTTACCAGCTACCATAAACACCGATTTCTTCTTAACATCATCCTGATCCCCTGCGAGGTAGTCATTAAATGGTTTATGCCGTCATTATGGCCGGCGGGTCGGGCACGCGGTTCTGGCCTGCAAGCCGCAAACAGTCGCCAAAACAATTGCTCAATATTGCAGGCCAACAAACACTACTCGAAGCAGCAGTGGCTCGACTCGAGAATCTAGTTACATTTTCGGAGACACTGGTTGTCACGAATCATCGCCTAGTAGCTGCTGTGCGGGAACTATTACCAGATTTACCTCCCTCTGCAATATTAGGGGAGCCAGTAAAGCAAGACACCACAGCCTGTATCGCCTTAGCTGCCGGTCTTTTAAACAAACGTGACCCCAACGCAACGATGTTGGTCATGCCTGCCGATCATTGGATTAAGCCGATCGAAGAATTTCAGCACGTGGTCCAACTAGGAGTTGCACTGGTCAACACAGATCCGAGCCGGCTAGTTACTCTGGGAATTAAGCCCAGCTACGCAGCGGAATCGTACGGCTATATCCGTCGCGGCAACAGCGTTTCAGCGGTAGAAAATCAGAAAGATGACGCATTTGAAGTCCAAGAATTTTGCGAAAAACCGGATCGAGCAACGGCGCAGCAATATCTCGACCATGGTGAGTACTATTGGAATTCTGGAATCTTTATTTGGCGGACTACTACGATTCTCAAAGCCATTGAGCAAAACGACCCGACCTTGATGGAACATATCAACGTTATCTGTAATGCCTATGAAAACCCTGAGTTTGAGGAGATATTCCAACGTGAGTTTTCGGCAATAAAGGGTAGGTCGATCGACTACACAGTTCTTGAAACACATGATAAAGTCGTGGTCATCCCAACGACATTTGAATGGAATGATGTGGGTAGTTGGCAGTCCATTCAATCCCTATTCCCCGTGGATGAAAACAACAATACGATCATCTCCAAGCATGTTTCCGTAAAGTCAACAAATAATATAGTATGGACATCCGAGGAACACTTAGTTGCCACGGTGGGTATCCATAATTGCATCATTGTCCACACGGCCGATGCCACGCTAATTGCCAATAAAGATGATGAAGAATCTGTACGGGAAGTCGTTGCTATGATCGAATCACTTGGTTGGGAAAGTTTTCTGTAAGCTAGTCGGTATAATTACATCATGAAATATTTACTCACCCTTCTAATATTCAGTTGCGCGATAAGTTGCGGCGCTCTTCGTCTGCAAGGGCAGCAAGACGACAAACATCCTGAAACCCCTTCAGGTAATTCCAATCCCTTGACCAGCATTTTGAAGTCTCCGTTGAGCTTCAATTTGCGATCCAAAACGAATGGTGGCAAACAGTTCTGGACTGATCTACGCATCCAGGATGGTTGGCGGATTCAGCAGAACATTTTGACCGACCATTATCGATTACTGGATTCCAAGGACATCCGTCATGAGTGGGGTGCACTCAACAAATGTGAGGCGACCTTTCAACGATTTATTGATGCGGGACACATCGGTCCATATAAAAAACGAGTCATTATTCTGTTGCATGGACTTGTTCGCACACGGGGATCCATGGATTCGATGGATGAATACCTGCGGGGACGAGTTGCCGCCGACGTGCTCAACATGACCTATGCCAGCACGCGTGACACGCTAGAACATCATGCGGAGGCCTTGCATCGCATACTCGAGAATATCCCTGAGGAATGTGACATTTCTTTTGTTTGTCATAGCATGGGAAACCTAGTCATACGAAGGTTTTTTCACCGATGGCAAGACATCCGGATTAATCGTGTGGTGATGCTAGCACCACCGAATCAAGGTTCTGCATTAGGAACGATGTTCCATGATTACCAGCTATTTGCAACAGTGTGGGGTACAGCGGGGCAAGAAATCACTGTCGGATTTGAAACACTACAAACAAAGTTAGCCGTACCACCATGTGAATTCGGCATCATTGCTGGCGTCTATTCCAGCAAGATCCTACGGAACAATTTGTTAGAGGGCGCGAATGACCTCGTGGTAACCGTTGAAGAAACGAAACTGGCCGGTGCCAGAGATTTCCGGGCCGTCTCCTCAATTCATACTCGTATTATGGCTAATACAGAAGTCCAACGCTTAACCTATCTTTTTCTCCAACGTGGATATTTCGAAACCGCCACGACACGCACTCCACTTAAGTAATCACTAAAACGCATGTCCGATTTTCCAACCCCAGGTCGATTAGCAGCCATTGATTTTGGCACTGTCCGTATCGGAATTGCGATTACGGACCCGAGTCGCAATTTTGCGAGCCCGCTGGAGAACTACAATCGTTCTGACCTGCGCGGCGATGAGCTGCGTTTTCAACGACTTGTTGAAGAAGAAGATATCGTGGGGTTCGTAGTTGGATTACCTATCAATACCGATGGGCTAGAAACGCCCAAAAGTCGCGAAGCGCGTGCCTTTGGTGATTGGCTAAGTGAAGTTACACAAATACATGTGGTCTATCATGACGAACGATTCTCAACATCCATGGCTCACGAATTGATGATTGCGGCGAATGTCAAAGCCAGCAAACGCAAGAAGCATCTCGATATGATAGCCGCACAACAGATCCTGCAGTCTTACTTATCGCAATAACACACGTAGACGTTATTGTTCGTTGTTAACTGGATCAGGCTTTTTCATGTCGTCTATCAATGACACAAACAATTCGGCTGGTAACGCATAGGAAGAGACGCGAGAGGCTCGAGCAATGTTGATGCCAATCGTTTTTCCACTCAAGTCGACAATCGGGCCACCACATTCTTCCGGCTGTAAAACCGTATCATGTTGTAAAACTGATTCAAAACCAGTGCGACGTTTACTTAAGGCACCGCCCAATTTTTGTTGTTCCACCGCGCGGGCACCTGATATATCCGATTCCCGTCCAAGTACTGGCTCGAGGGTCATCTCTTCGCCATCACGAATAATTAGCAACGTGATTTTTTCCCCTGGTAGATGAGCGCGTACTACCTTTATCAATTCATCGCGGCTTTTGATCTCAGTATCGTTAACCTTCAATATAATGTCACCACGTTTTATCCCAGCTTCTTGCGCTGCCGTCCTTGGAAACACACGCTCCACAAAAGTACCTTGTGGTGATTCACCGAGCAGGACGCCCAGCAGGCCGCCTTTAATGGATCGAGGAGCAACACTTACCACGCCAAAGGCGACAGGTGCTTCCGCAATTCCTGGCGTAACCAACCAACTTCCAATGACTGGCGTTTCCGCATTCCATTGAGCAGGTTTCATTTTTTTCCCAGAAACCTTGAGCATCGCCAAGTCCAATTTTGGACGATGAGATATGAGTTCAGCCTCGACGACTTTCCCGTTGGGTAAATGACAATCCAATGGAAAATCAATATCGTCGGTAATGACTTGGGTCGCTTTAGTCAAAATATATCCAACGGCGCTGACAAACGTACCTAATGCCACAACCTTGCGGCCCGCATGTAATTCGACAGCACACGCTCCGGCGCGCTTTACAACAGGAGTGAACGCATTGCGGATTTCGCGGTAGTTACGTTCATGGACGCCCGCCGGACGAAAGGCGGCAATGTAATTTACCCAATTCGTATATTCTACTGCCGTCGGTCGCGTCGGTAATTTTCGTGTGCTACTATCTTTCGAATTCTTTTCTTCAGGTTCAGGTAAAACATTACCGCCGGCTTGTCCGATCTTGATCGTCAACACTAATTCTTCACCGTCGCGTTGAACAGTGACTTTAATTTTCTCACCTGGTCGATGAATGCGGACCGCAATAACTAACGCATCAAAATTTCGAATCTCATTATCGCCAAACTTGATGATGACATCGTTGACCTTCAGTTCAGCACGATCTGCTGGACTACCTTTTACAACCCCACCAATTACCGCACCAACAATCGTACGATCTTCTTCCGAATTACCCTGTACACCTATAAACGGCGAGCCGGGAACATCGCCCCACTCTTCGGTCGCCACCATGCGATCCCAACCTGCTTGAAAAGCGACGATCGGTACGTGGACGTTGTGAATTAACTCTTGACCAATGCGGCTATGTATCCCAACGACCTTGCCATCCATACCGAATAACGGACCGCCGGAATCTCCACCAATCAATGTACAGTCGGTCGTTACCACATCATCAAACCGATGAATCACACGACCTAATCGCACTACAGGCTTGCGATCAGACTGGTAGCCTCCAGGGTGTCCCAACGCGAGCACCCATTGCCCGAGTGAAGCGGAATCAGCATCTGCCATTTCCGCATGCGGCCATTTATCGGACTCCCAGTTTTCATCCGTTATTTTCATTAATCCGGCATCGAGACCACGATTGAGACCAAGAGTGCGGGCTGCGACAACGGTACCGTCGGTCAGGATAACTCTCGCACTTCGATTTGGTTTTCCGGAAACATGAGCAGCTGTCAAAATATATCCATCCGAGCTAATCAAGACACCGCTACCCTGTGCAGCACCAACTTGAATACCAACCGTCGTCCTGAGGACAGTTTCCGTGAGTGATTTTACATGTGACTGCATCGATTCTAATTGGCCAACGGTTGTTGGAGTCTTCCCAGCGAAAATTGGTTCCAAGGCCGAGTTGACCGATAAACCAACAGCTTTTGGCTTGGTAGCGCTTTCTTGGCCCGATACTGCCGTTAACGACAGTAGGGTGATCATCAAAAACGAAATCATCGACCAAACAGATTGGGAATACAAGGAACCGCGAGGTGAGTATTTATGGCCAATAGGGGAAGGATTAATCATAGGTTGATGCTTATCGATAAGAATAAATGAAATGGTACAATTCTCCTCGTTTATTATTGCTTGTGTTGGGATAAAATACAGGCAGTGCGATCAACATTTTAGAGTGAAAGTTGTCAATTGAGGGCGTTTTGTAGAGGCTGTTACGTTTAATTAGAGTACGATTCTATTGGTTCCGCTAATTTTAGGCCCTCGAGGCAATCACTATCGTATTCGTATACTACCTTCGTTCAAATGACTAAACGCCTCATCATCGGTTGTGGTTACCTCGGATTCCGTGTCGCCAAACTCTGGCAGACACTCGGGCATGACGTACATTTACTCACACGCAGCGCTCAAACGGCTGCTATGTATGAACAACAAGGATTCACTGCCCACTTAGGTGACGTGACTCAATTGAGCACGCTCAACCAATTCCCCGCTGCTGCGGAAGTTTTATACGCAGTTGGTTTTGATCGCACAGGAAATTACGACATCCATGAGGTCTACTGCCAAGGCTTGGAAAATGTCATCAAACGATTGCCGCAAACACCTAGTCGTTTTATCCATATCAGTTCGACGGGCGTCTACGGACAAGTCGACGGCAATCTAGTCGACGAAGAAACACTTGCCGAGCCGGTGCGACCTGCTGGATCGGCTGCGTTAGCGGCTGAGCAAGCTCTGAGGCAAAGCTCTCTGGCAACGTCGGCCGTAAGTTTAAGATTAGGCGGAATATATGGTCCGCAGCGTGTGCCATATTTAAAACAAATCATTGCGGGTGAACCACTGGCCGTACCTTCTCAGGGCTGGCTCAACCTTGTACACGTGGAAGATGCAGTCCAAATTATTGAACTACTTTGCCAAGAACCTCTGCAACATCACCTCTATCTCGTGACCGACGGAGTACCTGTCCTGCGGCAGGACTACCTAAATGAAATCGCCAGATTGCTGCAAGCGCCAGATATTACATGGGCGGCAAGTGACCCCCGCACGGCCGTTGCCCAACGAGCACTCGGTTCAAAACGCATCGACACCCGTCGACTGGTAGGCGACCTAAAATATATTTGGAAATACCCGAGTTACCGCGAAGGACTAGCAAATATTTTGTCAGAGTGACATCGTCTGCGGTAGTGCTCATGGCTTGAATCCTACTGACTCTCAAATTAGAATTGAACTAACTCGATAGCCCTCTTTCTTACCCCCAAATAGAATTCTTATGTTGGAACGAAAACCACTGTTTCCAAACGTTATTGAACTCAACTACCAAGCCGGTACGGTTTTCGGCTGTAATGTTTACCTGATCTATGACGAAGGCGAATGGGTGTTGATCGATATTGGGTATGAGGAAGTCGTGGATGAAGTGGTCGACATGATACGCAATCTCGATTTCCCATTTTCGAAGTGTCAAGCATTAATTGCGACCCACGCCGATGTTGACCATATCCAAGGATTAGCACTGCTTAAACAAGCCATCAAGGCTCCGGTCGCAGCACACCCATTGGCAGCAACTCCTTTGCGTGAAGCGGACAAGCTTAAAACGTTCGCACAAATTGAAGCGCAGGGAATTGACTTGCCTTTGCCGCCTGTGGAAGTAGAACAACTGATTGATGACGGTGACAAAATCGCCATTGGCGGTATAGAACTCGAGGTTTGGTTGACTCCAGGGCATACCGATAGCCAACTGAGCTTCCGACTCGGAGATTTGCTGTTTAGTGGTGACAATATCTATCGTGATGGTTGTGTCGGGGCGATTGATGCCCATCACGGCAGTGACCTCAACGCATTTATCTCTTCACTACGGAGAATTCGTGCTAGCGATGTCAAATGGTTATTGCCTAGTCATGGTCCAATTTTTCGTAAGGACGAGGAAATGCTGGATAAAACTATTTCCCGTCTCGAAAACTATCGGCACATGGCCGACTTTGGTACCTGTGCTACCGATTGGCCATTAATGGATGAATGGGAACGAGAAGTTGCCGAAGGTAAATTGCCGACATAATCTGTTTTTGAAAGCATTGCGGCGAGCTTAGATTCTTTTTTTGGTATCGAGGTGACAAATGTCTGATGAACTATTTACGCTACTGCAAGAAATTGTGCGTATTCCCAGTGTCAATCCGATGGGCCGCGATGTTCAAGGAGACATATATCTCGAAACCAAAATAAACGATTGGTTAGACAATTGGTTTAATGAGTTGGGCGTTGAATATCAACGGCAGACTTTGGAACCAGGGCGAGATAATGTTATTGCAATTGCCCCCGGCAGCGTTGCCCCAGAAGATGGCGGCAAGGTACTCATGCTTGAAGCACATCAAGATACGGTTCCCATCGACGGTATGACGATCGATCCCTTTGATCCCGTCATGAAGGACGGCCTAATGTATGGCCGCGGTAGTTGTGATATCAAAGGTGGCATGGCCTGTATGTTGACTGCGTTTAAACGATTGGTCACTGAACAACCAGACAATGTACCCACGGTTGTGATGGCCTGCTCGGTCAACGAAGAGCATGGCAGTTCAGGAGCAGATATGATGCCGCTGTTGTGGCAAGACACGGAACAAAAATGGTTCGCCGAACCCGCTGGAGTTATTGTGGCAGAACCAACTATGCTCGATGTCGTTGTCGCTCACAAAGGAGTGACTCGATTTCTCGTCGACGTAACTGGTAAAGCTTGTCATAGCTCGCAACCTACGTTAGGGCAAAATGCTATCTACCGTATGGCTCGCATCATTTCGGTGTTAGAAGACTATGCGTTAAATATTGTGGGAACACTTAACGAACATCCACTAGTATCTAATCCCACACTAAGCGTTGGCATGATTGATGGCGGTATTAGTATTAACACGGTTCCAGATTACTGTTCGATCGAAGTTGGCCGTCGCGTCTCGCCTGGAGAATGTCCCGATGTAGCCTTTGACCACATTGAAACTCATGTGCGTCAGAAATTAAGCAGCGAAGAATGGGTCGACGACATCACGTTTCACAAACCGACGATCTCCAAGAGTGGTTTGAACGATGATACCAATGGTAAGTTTGCCGAATACCTGTCCGGCGTCGTTCAATCCGCTGGGCACAGTGGCCAATGCATAGGCGTACCTTATGGTACCGATGGACAAGCGTTTTACCGTGCCGGTGTACCGACAGTGGTTTTTGGACCTGGATCGATCGATCAAGCGCACACCAAAGACGAGTGGATCGAACTACAACAACTCGAAGCTGCTGCAGAACTGTATTACCAAATGATTCTACAATTTGGTGCCTGATCAAACTCGCAGTAACTTCTATCTATCCAGCCTATAGGACGAATCTGCGGTTTTCTAGAATACGTCCAAGCGGAAGTGATGACCCCAGTGATAGCGACGTGCTTGAGGGTAGAAATTGTGCCACTGCTTGTTGTAAACAGGCGTACGCATTTCTTGTGGGTACCGATGATACATGCTTTCGTAACTACGGTAGTATTCCTGACCCCAGTAGTTCTGAGGATAGTAAACGTACGGATAGTGATAGAAGCGGTTCCAATTGTATTGACTATACGCGCTACCCCAACGTTGACCGTACGCACGTTCCTGAGCGTCTACACTACTACTAATGCAAGTACCAAGAAGTGCCGTGCAGGCAGCAATCAAAAGTATTTTTTTGAATCCAAACTTAGCCATCGACTGTTCCTCTCAAATGCACAACCTTTTGTAGTCTCCGTAGGACAATAACTAATACCCTACAAACATATTCTTCGGCGTACCGACTGACCGTAATTTAAGGAATATCCGGCAGAATCCGAAAAGGTCGGACAATCCCTACACTTTATTTTCAATTCCATACCCTCAAAACAGGGGAAAACAGACTTTAGCAGAACGACAAAAATCGCTCCTTGCCTATTGATACATAATTGTTTTTGCATCAGAATGACGCCTATAAACCTCCTAGATTTAATTGTCAATAAAGCGTTCGAACAAGTTCGAGCTATTTAGGCTATCCATACCTAGAAGGGCATTTTTTTTGGTTATCCTTGTGATTTTTTTCACAAGGATGCGTTTTCCACTTAGAAAAATAGATAAAGTGAAAATAATCCCTTACCTGTAAATGGCCACTGGGAAACTCATTCAATGCGATCACACACAACCACAGCTGGGTTAGATTTGCCAATTAGCGGTCGTCCAGCACCGACAATTAGCAGTGCCAACGCTGTAACCCGCGTTGCTTTAGTCGGTGATGATTATGTCGGTATGAAGCCGTCTCTAGCGGTCGAAGTGGGACAACGGGTCAAATTGGGCGAACTGTTATTTCACGACAAAAAAATCCCGGCTGTCAAACACACGTCACCCGCTTGTGGAACGGTGGTTGAGATAAACCGCGGCGCCAAACGCAAGTTCGAGTCGCTCGTCATTGAAATAGGCGGTGATGAACAAGTTGAATTTAATGCAATCGGCCATGACGTTGGTCAACTCGACAAATCATACCTTGTCGATATCTTAACTCGGTCAGGGTTATGGACGAGCCTTCGCACACGCCCGTTCAGCAATACAGCAGACCCGGCCACCACGCCCTCTTCCATTTTCGTAACCGTGATTGATACCGAGCCCTTGGCAGTCAATCCAGAAATTGCAATCAGCCAACAGAGTGACGCATTTTTAGCCGGATTACGAGCGCTCACTCATCTTGCTCCGACCGTGCATGTTTGCATCGGCCCCACAGTCGATATTCCAGGCGAGCAAGTCGCCGGAGTTGAATTCCATTGCTTCCATGGCCCCCACCCGGCTGGATTACCAGGCACTCATATCCACATGGTTGATCCGGTTGGCCCCAATCATCAAGTTTGGCACATCAATTATCAAGACGTTAGTGCCATCGGGAAATTAATCACCACTGGCATTTTAGATGTTGAACGATTCATTTCGCTCGGTGGTCCTGTTGTTTCGAATCCACGATTATTGAGCACTCGACTGGGAGCCAACATTGGCGAGTTAACGACAAGCGAATTAACGGGTGATGATAATCGAATCATTTCAGGCAGCGTCCTGTCCGGTCGAGCAACAACACCCAACACGAATTACTTGGGACGGTTTCACAACCAAATATCCGCCTTGGCTGAAGGACACCAACGTGAATTCCTCGGCTGGCAAATGCCGGGGTTTAATAAATTCAGTCTTTCTAGAGTCTTTGCATCCACATTCACTCCCAGTAAACAGTTTGCATTTACCACGTCCAACCACGGCGAGCATCGAGCGATGGTGCCATTTGGCGCATATGAAAAGGTTATGCCGCTGGATATCTTACCCACTCAATTGTTAAGGGCATTGATTACTCAAGACACCGAAGAGTCACAATTATTAGGATGCCTAGAATTAGCTGAAGAAGATCTCGCTTTATGTACTTTCGTCTGTCCGAGCAAGTACGAATACGGAACCATTCTTCGTGAAAACCTACATATTATCCAAAAAGAAAATTAACGCCGTTTATATCAATCCACATTCAATCAACACCACAAACCGAAACAATCCATGCGTTGGCTAAGACAACTTCTTGATAAACAAGCACCTCGCTTTGATGAAGGCAAGTTGAAGAAGCTGCGCCCGTTGTACGAAGCAACGGATACATTCTTGTTTACCCCCGGAATTGTCACCGCGGGCGCCAGTCACGTCCGAGATGGACTCGATACCAAACGATTGATGGGGCTTGTCATATTGGCCCTCGCGCCATGTGTCTTCATGGCCTGTTTCAATACGGGTTACCAAGCAAATCTTAGTTATGCAGCCTACATGAAGTCAGCGGAATCTGAGCAGACGCAATCGCAACCCGATGCGGTTCTATTAAGTTCTAATATCGTCGCAACACCGACTCGTCCACTTTCTTCGGCACCAAGGGCAACGGCGGGGTCTGAGTTACTAGGCTGGCGATATTCGATTGTAGGTGAACCCGATCCCAGTTCCTTCATCAGCAACTTTCTGCATGGGGCAACCTACTTCCTGCCAATTTACTTGGTCTGCATGGCTGTCGGCGGATGCTGTGAGGCCATTTTCTCGATCATCCGAGGCCATGAAATCAACGAAGGTTTTTTGGTCACGGGTCTATTGTTTCCCTTGACGTTACCAGCTTCGATTCCCTTATGGCAAGTTGCGATCGGCATCATCTTTGGCGTTGTCATCGGTAAAGAAGTTTTCGGTGGCACGGGTCGAAACTTCCTTAACCCAGCACTCACAGCCCGAGCCTTTCTATATTTTGCATACCCTGCACAAATCTCTGGGAATAAAGTTTGGAATGCCTTAGGGGCGACTGACGGCATCAGTGGCGCAACAATCCTAGGGGACGTCGCCGCCAGCGGAACACGGCTTGACGGATTAGCTACCCTCAACAACAGCAATTTCAGTCTCGCTGAACACTTTATCGGGCTGCAATTAGGATCGATGGGCGAGACTTCTACTCTGTGTTGCCTAATTGGCGCCGTCCTCTTAATAGCCATGGGAATCGGTTCGTGGCGCATCATGCTTTCCGTTTTACTCGGTGGTCTAGGAACTGCCTGCCTCTTGAATATTTTAGGCGGGGACAACAGCGCCGCTATGTTTGCCATCGGTCCTCTACAACATTTAGTCGTCGGCGGTTTTGCTTTTGGACTTGTCTTTATGGCAACCGACCCAGTATCCGCGGCGATGACAAAAACCGGGAAATATTATTACGGGGCGCTCATCGGCGTCATGGCAATTTTAATTCGAGTGGTCAATCCTGCGTACCCAGAAGGAATGATGTTGGCGATTTTGTTTGGCAATGTATTTGCGCCATTGATTGATTATTTCGCTGTCCGGAGAAATATCAGCCGGCGCAAAGAGCGTTGGGCTGCACAAACTCCACTTGAAGGAGACAACTAATTAACCGCGACTCCATCAAAAATACGTTTATCGTCTCAGGCTTGCTCTGCATCATTTGCTCCGTCCTAGTGTCGGCTGCTGCCGTCGGCTTAAAACATAAACAGATCCTCAATCAGGAACTCGACCAAAAGAAAAAGATCCTACAGGTCTGTGGAATCACATTCACATCGGAGTCCATTGACACCCTTTTCTCCGACAATATTCATCGTAAATTGGTCGATCTGCGGACAGGTGAATATGTCTTGAAAACCGAAAACGGGAACTTAACCGTAGACACTTATCATTTAGATAAGGTTTTACAGACCGACACCACGGTCTTAGACATAGACCCCGCTGGCTTAGGTGGCATTCGTGAGAATCACGCGGTTGTTTTTCTGTACGCAAAGAAAAATCAGGTCATTATTCCCATTCGCGGTCGCGGCTTATGGTCCACGTTGTACGGATATATTGCGCTTGCCGAAGATGCGAGTACGATTTCTGGCATTACGTTTTATCAGCACAAAGAGACGCCTGGATTAGGCGGCGAAGTGGATAATCCGAACTGGAAAGCGCAATGGCCTGGCAAGGCAGCCATCGAAGATGGTCAGGTCGTTATTGAAGTCAAAAAACAAGGAAAAGTCACGGATTCACGATTTCAAATTGATGGCATGGCGGGTGCAACGATTACGACCCAAGGTGTCCACCGACTCGTTCGCTTTTGGCTGGGCGAACAGGGCTTTGGGAAATACCTCACTCGACCCAATAAAATACAAACCACAACACAAAAACAATAACTTAATATTCACCTAACTAACCACTTGTTCTCGGCACCGCGGTGCTAGAACTAAGGAATTAACAATGGCTAACAACAAAGCCAAAGACGTGCTCTTTGATCCCGTCTTGAAAGACAATCCGATCACGGTACAAGTGCTTGGCGTCTGTTCTGCTCTGGCAGTCACGACCAAGCTCGATACCTCGTTGACTATGTGCATCGCCGTTATCGTCGTTATCGCATTTTCTAGTGCTGCGGTGAGCCTGATTCGAAACCACATTCCCTCGAGCATTCGCATCATTGTGCAGATGACCATTATTGCGTCGTTAGTCATTATCGTTGACCAATTTCTCAAAGCGTACGCATACGATGTCAGCAAACAACTGACCGTATTCGTTGGATTGATCATCACCAACTGTATTGTGATGGGGCGAGCCGAAGGGTTTGCCATGAAGAACAATCCGTGGGACAGCTTTCTTGACGGTATTGGCAATGGCCTTGGTTACAGTTGTATCCTGTTAATTGTGGCTTTCTTCCGAGAACTACTTGGAAGCGGTACGCTGTTTGGACTGCAGGTCATGCCTGACATATATCCAACCAATGGATTAATGCTACTTTCACCTAGCGCGTTTTTCCTGATTGCTATCATCATTTGGATCGTACGAACACTGCGTCCGCAACAGATGGAGGAGGCATAAACGATGGCAGAACATTTAAGTATTATCGTTAAAGCGATTTTCATCGAAAACCTAGCGCTGGCATTCTTTTTAGGCATGTGTACTTTCTTGGCAGTGTCGCAAAACGTCAAAACGGCACTCGGCCTCGGTGTGGCAGTCATCGTAATTCAAGGCATCACTGTGCCGGTAAACTATTTGATTTACGAATACCTACTAGCCGACGGAGCCTTGAGTTGGGCTGGATACCCAGAAGTAAATCTCGATTTCCTCGGACTCATTAGTTACATCGGCGTCATTGCTGCCATGGTTCAAATACTGGAAATGACACTCGATCGCTATTTTCCTCCCCTCTATAACGCACTCGGAATCTTCTTGCCATTGATTACCGTCAACTGTGCCATTCTCGGTGGTTCGTTGTTAATGGTGGAGCGTGATTTTACATTTATACAGAGCATTGAATTTGGGATTGGCAGTGGCTTTGGTTGGGCCATGGCAATCGCCGCGCTGGCGGGGATTCGTGAAAAACTAAAATACTCCGACGTGCCTCATGGCCTCCGTGGTCTCGGAATTACCTTTATCATCGTTGGCTTAATGGCACTAGCCTTTATGTCCTTTGGCGGCATTCAGCTTTAAATCTTGGATCAACAACTTAAATACAAAAAATAATGCAAGATACGCAAACAATTATTATGGGCGTCCTGATGTTCACCACTGTGGTGATGACACTTGTCGTCGTTATTCTGTTTGCAAAATCTAAACTAGTCGCTTCCGGCCCGGTGCAAATCACCATCAATGACCAAAAGACGATTGAAATCCCTGCCGGTGGTAAACTCCTCAGTGCACTCGCCTCTAACGATATCTTCGTCTCGTCTGCCTGTGGAGGCGGTGGTACTTGTGCTCAGTGTAAAGTCGTTGTCCATGCGGGCGGTGGCGATATCTTGCCGACGGAATGTGGTCACATTAACAAACGTGAAGCCTTAGCAGGTCAGCGACTCGCATGCCAAGTCGCTGTCAAGCAAAACATGAATATTGAGGTCCCGCCCGAGGTCTTTGATACCAAAAAATGGGTCTGTACTGTCCTCTCAAATCGAAACGTTGCAACATTCATCAAAGAACTGATATTGGAATTACCCGTGGGCGAGGATGTTGGCTTTAAAGCCGGCGGTTATATCCAAATCGAGTGTGCACCGCACACTGTTGAATACAAAGATTTCGATATTGAGGAAGAATATCACAGTGATTGGGACCGGTTCAATGTGTGGCGTTATAAATCCGTTGTGACCGAAGACGTCTTCCGAGCCTATTCCATGGCAAATTACCCAGATGAAAAAGGGGTTATTATGCTCAACGTGCGGGTTGCCTCGCCACACCCTAAAGCACCAGAGGGTACACCACCGGGGAAAATGTCCTCGTATATTTTCAATCTCAAACCAGGTGATCAAGTTACCATTTCTGGACCGTATGGCGACTTTTTCATCAAAGAAACAGAATCGGAAATGGTTTACATTGGTGGGGGTGCAGGCATGGCCCCTTTACGGAGCCATATTTTTGAATTGCTCAAATCCCAATCCACCAACCGAAAGATATCATACTGGTACGGCGGTCGCAGCGCCCGAGAATTATTCTATATGGAAGAATTCCGCGAACTTGAAAACCAATTTCCCAATTTTTCATTCCACGTCGCTCTATCAGACGCGCTGCCCGAAGACAATTGGACAGGCTCTACTGGTTTTATTCACCAAGTCGTGCTCGATGAATATCTAACATCTCATTCAGCTCCAGAAGATATCGAATATTATACGTGTGGACCGCCAATGATGCTGCAGGCCGTACGATCCATGCTCGACGATCTTGGCGTTGAACCTGAAAATGTCGCCTTCGATGACTTTGGCGGCTAGCCATAACTTAGTGACCAATACGCAACGTAATCGCACGCGCAACGATGCGAATACCCGTTCAGGTGATTTATGAAACGAATATCTCCGTTCATGAAACTTACCATCGCATTGGTGTTGTTCTGTGCAGTGTTGTTGCTTATACGAATCCTCCAACCTAAACAACTCACTAGCGAGCAGACACCACAGACAAACGCCGATACATCAGAGCAAAAACCTGCTAAAGTCATTCTTCGAGGTAAGACGATGGGAACAACCTTCGCAATCACGATTGAAGGGCTCACTGACGCTCAGCGGTTACCAGAAATTGAATCCACCATTAAGCAACGACTGGTCGATATCAACCAGGTCATGTCAACCTATATACCTGCATCGGAAATTTCGCAATTCAATCGTTCGCAAACCACCGATTGGTACAACGTTTCAAAAGAACTATTGGGAATTGTCCAGTTAGCACAGTCCATCAGCAAACAATCTCAAGGCGCTTTTGATATCACCGTTGGCCCTGCAGTCAACCTCTGGAAGTTCGGCCCCCAAACCGAAGAGAATACCGCCGAACCAAACGGGATTCCTACCGCGGATGATGTTGCTCAAGTACTTAAACATATCGGCTATCAACAACTTCATTTACGGGAAAACCCTCCCGGGCTCAAGAAAGATGATCCCCAGTTACAAATAGATTTGTCCGCTATCGCCAAGGGATACGCAGTCGATCAGATTATGGAATTGCTCGCAGCCTTACAACTCGACATACAATATATGGTTGAAATTGGTGGAGAAATTCGAACTGTGAGCTTCGCCAAAAATCGCAACAATCGACGCACATGGCGATTAGGAATCCAAGACCCATCAGGGAAAGCGGGTACTGCCAAGCGAATCGTTGCCGTTAAGAGTCAAGCGATTGCCACATCCGGAGACTATGTAAATTACTATGAAATCGAGGGGGTGCGATATTCACACACGATCGACCCATCCACGGCTATGCCAGTACAGCATCCATTAGCCTCGACGGTGGTAATTACCGACACTTGTGCTGCAGCGGATGCCTGGGCAACCGCCCTATTGGTACTTGGGCCTAAACGAGCCTATGATATAGCTAACGAGCACGACCAACCATTTGCCGTACTGTTAATCACGCGCATCAATGACCAACTCGAATGGACACCCAATCGCGCGATGAAATTATTCTTGGAATATTCGGAAAACCCTTAACCCATGCATTTTTTTGAAATCGTATTAATTTCGTGTGGCGTATTTGGCGGAGTCATTCTCGCAATGGCTGTGGGCGTCATTTTTGGCAACCGCCAAATCAAGGGAAGTTGCGGTGGCTTAGCTGGCATGAAAGATGAGCACGGTAATTCTATGTGCGACATTTGTTCGATTCCAATCAATGAATGCCCAGAAATGCAACGCGAGACGTATGACGAAAAAACAGCTAACGAGCTCGAGGGAACTCGCTAGCTGCTGCAAAACGCGCACCTTGGTTTCCCCACACATCGCTTTCCTCTGCTGAGAAAACTCTCGTTATCTTCGTTTCAAAGGTTCAACATGTCCAAGGCCACGTTGTTGCTCACTTAATCTATCAGCGGTGGTGACAAACGTATGGCACAACAAACGCAATTAATCTTTTCTTAGGTTGCGGAATGAGTGATAATTTGACCGGTAAAATTGAAACCCCTTAAGACAACAACACGTTTGATATGAAGATTTTCTTCTCAGTTGGTGAACCCAGCGGCGACTTGCATGGGTCGAACCTAATTCGTGAAATGCTACAC
>JAYZBF010000106.1:0-5583 GCA_036338835.1 Planctomycetota bacterium | reverse complement strand
TATGAAACCTAGCGAACAGCAGCAGTTGGTTGTCATGGCTGAGTATTCCGACGGAAGCCGATATGATGTAACAGGACAATCGGCATTCCAGTCGAACGAAAATACGATTGTGGAAGTGAACGAACAAGGCAGGATTACTGCGGGACCGATCCCTGGCGAATCTACCATCATGGTGCGATTCATGGGTACGTTTGCCACCTGCCGCGTCTTAATACCGCTACTCGGTGACGTAGCACCTGAATACTACAGCGAACTACAACGCAATAATTTTATCGATCCGTTGGTCTACGATAAATTGCAATTGTTGGGAATTACTTTATCGGAGACATCCGCAGATCAAACGTTTGTGCGTCGTGTGTTTATTGATTTAATTGGGCGACTCCCAAGTCCAGCTGAAACAGAACAGTTTTTAGCGAACCAAGATGAATCTAAACGCGAAGACCTTGTTGACTGGCTATTGGCGCAACCCGAGTACGTAGACCATTGGGCAAATAAGTGGGTTGATCTGTTGCGTCCGAATCCATATCGAGTTGGTATTAAAGCGGTTTTGAATTATGACAATTGGATACGTCAAGCGTTTCGTGAAAATCGCCCGTACGATGAATTTGTACGCGGACTGGTTGCTGCTGAGGGTAGCACGTACCGAAATGGCGCTGCGACATTGTTTCGTGATCGGCGATCCCCAGATGAAATTGCGCCTCTGATTAGCCAATTATTTCTCGGCATTCGTTTGGAATGTGCAAAGTGTCATCACCACCCATTTGAGCGTTGGAGTCAGGAAGATTTCTATTCGTTTGCGGCCTATTTTTCACATGTTGGACGAAAAGGCACGGGTTTGTCACCGCCAATTTCCGGAAGTGAAGAAGTGGTTTTGGGTGCAAAATCCGGAAGTGTTACACATCCGCGAACCAATGAAGTTTTAAGTCCCCGCCCGCTGTTCGGTGAAAATAATCTTTCAGAAGAAGACATGCTGGATGATTACACACTACGCCACAAATTAGTCGATTGGATGGTCACCAAAGATAATAATTTCTTTGCCGGTGTTATGGTAAACCGGATTTGGGCGGATCTTATGGGCCGCGGCTTGTTTGAGCCAGTGGATGACTTGCGGGCGACAAATCCGGCATCTAATGAACCGCTGCTTAAGAGCTTGGGAAAATATTTTTCAGATAATGACTACGATATCAAAAAGCTGATTGCGGTAATTGCAAAATCACATATCTACGAACTCAGTTCGGCAGCTACAGAAAGAAATATCGCTGATATTCAGAATTATTCGCGTCACTATCGACAGCGATTGCGTGCCGAAGTATTACTTGATGCGGTAGCCGACATTACCCAAATCCCAAATAAATTCTCCGCAATGCCAACAGGCTCTCGATCCAACCAAATCTGGACACATCGTGTTAGTAGTTTGTTTTTAGATACGTTTGGTCGACCAGATCCGAACCAAGACCCGCCTTGTGAACGGACGACGGAATCGACGGTGACACAGGCATTGCACATGATGAATGCTCCACAAATTCATGCAAATATCATCAGTGACGATGGAAGATTGGCGGCGTTAGCTGCTCGAAAAGAATTAACGAGTGACGAGATTGTCACTCAAATATATTTATTGGCATACAGTCGGCGACCGACAGACGAAGAGCTTGGGATCTGCCAGGATATTTTTAGCCAAGTGGGAACGACTCGGCGGCAAGCAGCGGAAACGATTCTGTGGGCATTGATGAACACTCCCGAATTTATAATCAAGGATTAATTGATGGCACTGTTAACTCCTAGAGGTTGGTTAGCGAATCGTGTAACAACTGTTACGGCAACGTGTCTAATTATCATTGGGCTTGTTTGCACTGCGGTGCAGGCCGCTGCACCAACTGTCACACATTTATACCCGTGGGGCTTGCAACAGGGTACAACGGAAGAAATAACCGTTAAGGGAAGTTGGACGAAGTGGCCACTTGAGGTGGCAGGTGAGCTACCCGCGGGGCTGAAAATCACACTGCTGGAAACCGCAGGTAAGCTTTCCGTTGAAACGTCCGCTGAAGTTCGTGCAGGTGTATACAATTTTCGTCTTTTTGATGGTGAAGGATCCACGAAGGTAATTACGTTGATCGTAGGTGCGGTAGCCGAGTTGCGTGAAGAGGAACCCAATGGTAATCCCGGCGAGGGCAACCAAGTTACTTTGCCGGCAGTTATCAACGGGCAATTAAAAGAGTCAGCGGATGTGGATATTTTTTTAGTCGATGTAGCCGAGAGTGAAACCTTATCACTGTTAGTAGTTGCAAACAACATTCTCGGTGTAGCGATGGACGCAGTCATCCAAGTGTGTGATAGCCGAGGATTTGTACTTGCTCAAAATGATGACGAGCGAGGGTTAGATCCTCAGTTGTCCTATACAGCTAAGCGTAGTGGTATGGTCCAGATAAGAATATTTGCATTTCCCGAAGCGACGAACTCAACGATCGCTTTTTCGTCAAACGCAGATTACGTATATCGCTTGACGGCCACGACCAAACGATTGCTCGACTTTTGTTTGCCACTTTCCGTTTCAGCGGAGGCCGTGGACTTGCAGTTACAGGGGAGCGGATTCGCCAAAGAGTCTCTGCAATGGACAGGTGCTGTTGAGGTGCCTTACGTGTCGCTTGCCGGCGTCCCTGGCACCGTCTACGTTCCGTTAACCACGGGAACAGTGGTGGTTGCCACAGAGCAATCCAGTATCGAATCTCCGCAGGTTGTCGCTTTACCCGCCAGTATTAGCGGTGTTATTGAACAGCGTGAAGACCAGGATGTGTTCCTATTTGAGAATCTTAAAAAAGGCGAGTCATTGGTTGTTGGCTTATTTGCTCGTTCGCTAGGTTTTCCAACCGACCCTTTAGTTGAAATCTATGATAGCACGGGGAAACTGCTGTCCACGCAAGACGACAAAGATCGCGCAACTCGTGATCCTGCTTTTACCTATAAGATTCCAGCAGACGGTTCGTATCAAATAAGTATTCGGGATTTACATCGCGTGGGCGGTCCGCGCTACGCCTATCGTATGGAAGTCGCCAAACTACAGCCAAGTGTGAAATTAACACTACAGTCTGGCGAGTTTGTTAAAATAGACGAGAAGTTAGAAATTGAGGTAGCCATATCACGCTTAGGTGGATTTGCAGATGAACTGATGATTGATATTGATGGGCTTCCCGAGGGAGTAAGTATTGAAGCAGTAAAATCTGAAGGCAGCGGCGATAGCTCAAAGAAGGTGAAGCTTGTTTTGATAGGCAAGTGGCCATCATTTTCGGTACCTATTCGCATCGTTGGTACTGGGAGCGAAGGACAATTTCAAGTGATTGCCGAGTATGCGGTAGCCAAATCAATAATCGCTCGGACTGATCCTTGGCTGACTTCTGTTTCAGCCGAATAGAACCTTTGCTTACCCATGTCGCTAGCTGTGCATAATGATGCCGCCGTCAACGTTGATCGTTTGCCCAGTGATATTAGCAGCACCGGTGGAGGCAAGAAACAAGGCGGTAGCAGCAATTTCTTCGGGTGTTTGCCAGCGAGCTAATGGGCAGATAGTTTTTAGTTTATCTTGACCCCATTGCTCGTAATCAAGTTTGTCAGGTTCAGCTTGCTGGTCATTCCACGCTTGCCAGACGCCGCGATTTAACGAAGTTTGAATCATTCCGGGCGCGATGGCATTTGCCCGAATTCCAAAGGGCGCTAAGTCTTTGGCGACGACTTGCATGAAGTTAATCAAACCCGCCTTAGCGGCACTATAGGGCGGATCGGATTGGGAACCCATCTGCCCAGCGATTGACGCGATGAAAAGCATTGTCGAGTCGACGGTCTGGGCAGAGTTACCACGGAGTACCGTTGAAAACGCGTGGGCTATGTTGACCGCTCCCATTAAATTAACGTCTAACACATGATTCCAATCAGCAGGATGCATATTCCAAAAGGGAAAACCAAATTTGCCAGACCCCACGCCGGCGGAGTAAACCACAAGCTGTAGGTTTTGCTGTGCCTCGGGCAGCAGTTCGGTAATATTCTCAGCGAGTCGCTCAACCGCTTGTAGATCAGTTGCATCCAAAACTGTCGACTCTAGAGAAGCTTGTGGTGAATCCACTCGGACTTGTTGTGTCGTATCGTGAACAGATTCACTTAAATCGGCAAGAATTACATGGTAGTGGTTAGCGGCGAATGTACGAGCGATCGCTCTCCCAATGCCCTGAGCAGCGCCAATGATGAGAATGGATGCCGTTGTATTGTCTGAAGTCATCGTTGTGCTTATCGGAGTGCGGTGTTATTGAGGCGGTGGTGTGCAGAGCTCGATTGCATGTCCATCAGGGTCGTGCAAAAAAAGCTGCTCAGCGCCGTCAGGGCGAGTGCGGCGAGGATACGTTTCCACATTGAGATTGTGCAGATGTTGTTCCCAGGCGTCCATGTCATCAATCATCAGGGCGTAGTGATTTCCACGAGGTGCCGCGATCACTTCGTCTTGTCGATTACCGATAATATGCAGTTCTTGCTCTCGGCCGAGCCGAAACCATGCGCCTGGAAAATCAAATGCGGGCCGCGCAAGTTGTTCAAGCTGCATGACGTTGGCATAAAAATCGCAAGTCCGGTCGACATCCTCGACACTAATGGCGACGTGATTAAGTTCAAGTGTTTTCATGTGACATCTGTTCCTCAATGCAAAGCGGAAAGGCTTAGCCGTATAAGTTGGTAGCTTCTGCTGCTGAAAGTTTACGAGCACGAATCGAACCGTCATCCAATGCTTCACCGTTAGGGTCAATGTAAACTCGACCACTTGTGCCACTATTTAGATTAAGCACGTGGATATTAAAAATATATCCTTGTTCTGCGGTCGTTTTAAACCAATGGACATTATCTTGCTTGTCAGTAATCGATGAAACATCACCTTGTTTAAACGTTTCGTTGATTGTTGGTTTGATGATCATATGTGATTGGGTATCTTCGAGGCGGTCGTAGTGGCGTCCATGAAAAGAACCCTGTAGCACCAAGAACGCTGTGGCCATATTGTCGTGTCCGTGGGGTACAACACTTTGACCTTTTTTGAGTTTAAATATCTGATGACCAAAAATTAGATTCGTCGGTAACCCTTCCACTTCAGGAAATCGAAAACGAATTGCACGTTCTCCTTTTTCTCGAAATGGAGTTTCTGAAATCCTGCCGTTAAAATCTATAAACTCTAACAAGTCTTTTAGATTAACTTGCTTGAAGAGTTTCTCACATTGAGTTTTCCATTGCGCCTGAGTAAGTTTGGTGCCCTTAAGATCTTGAGCGATCGTATTGAGCTCTTTAAGCCATTGCGCAGTCACTGGTTGAATGTCTTTCGCAAACAGTTCTGCCCCAAAGAGAGTCTCGAGTAGGGAAAAGGTAAGTAGCGATTGGATCGCCGTCCCTTGGAATTTTCGCCTCGTTATTTCTGATTGCATATCATTCTCCTTAGTTTAGTATAGCGCTTTCCGATAACTGGCATGTTGAACTACTCCCATTCGCCAAATTCAACATGAATGTCCATTTTTTTTGACATCGTGTAATAGACCATTTGTACGGGGCCTTTCTGGGCCA
>JAYZBF010000105.1:0-5589 GCA_036338835.1 Planctomycetota bacterium | reverse complement strand
ATACGTGTAATTTGTAGTCGTAATTCATGGTCGTTTTCTTCCATTTGCCCTTGTGGGCAACTGACCGTAACCGAGAATTTATTGTTTCCCAACTCCATTTACCTACACGGGTAGGTTAGTCCAAGGGACTGGAACCGAGTCCTGGGGAGGCGACGAACGTAAAATAAGTAGTCAGCCTAGCTGGCTCGTTCAGGAGTATAAATAAATGGCAGCTTTTGCAGGTAATAAGGCGCGTAAGCGTAGTAAAGTAAGATCACGTTCACGCAAGAAAGATCCAATCTTTGTAGATGGCGTCCGTCCCCGTCCAATGTTTGTTGATTACAAGGACGTCGAACTGCTCAAAAAACTAATCAATCGACACGGTCGTATCGTTGGCCGCCGCAAAACTGGTTGTACAGCAGCAAGTCAACACGCTGTGACACAAGCTGTTAAACGAGCTCGATTCATGGCTTTACTTCCATACGAAGACGTATGATCCGAGTCGGCACATAAAGCCGCTAAAAAACAAACGAATCGCACGATCCCTCAAATGATCGTGCGTTTTTTTGTACCATAACATTACCCCGCTTCGCTGCTTCCGAACTATAATGCACCCATGGCTGAGACATTCAAAACTACTAAACGTGTCGAATTTCGTGACACCGACGCTGCGGGCTTAATGCACTTTTCGACCTACTTCACTTACATGGAGGAGGCCGAACATGAATTATTACGGAGCCTCGGGACTAGTGTCGTCGTTGTTAATGAAGAACATTCCCTCAGTTGGCCTCGTGTCGCTGCATCTGCGGAATATACAGCGCCCGTTCGGTTTGAAGATGAACTCCTAATAGAAATTTCCATTAGCCGGCTAGGCACCAGCAGTGTCACGTATCAACACGCGTTTAGCGTTGCTGGTAAACCAGTGGCTAGCGGCAGTATCACAACCGTCTGTTGTAAAATCACCTCTAGCCAAGCGCCGACTGCACAAGAAATTCCTGCAGAGCTTCGCACGCAACTCGAATCATACTTGCAGTACTCGACAAAGCGAGTAACAACTATTAAGTCCCACGTATCCAATATCATGCCAGCGTATCTACAGGAACTAACGATTCGCCTCGCAACTTCACTGGGTCATGTTGATGATGAAACGCGACAACGTCATACCGATTGGATTTGGAGTTGCCAGCAAAGCGACGGTGGATTTTCCGGGCGGGAAGGTGGCAGCGATTTATATTACACCGCATTTGCACTTCGAACACTTGCGATGACTGGCGAACTGATCGGTGATCCCGCCCAACGAGTTGCTCAATATTTAATCTCGCAGCTCACAACCGAGCAATCAATCATCGACCTCGCGTCGCTCATCTACGCGGCCACGTTGTTAGACAACGCTGCCGGTATCGACATCTATGAAAAAGCTCAACCAAATTGGCGAGACCAATGCTCTGATTACTTCGAAACATTACGTCGCCCAGACGGCGGATACGCTCGCACAGCCGAAGGGGGTAGCAGTAGCACATACAACTCGTTCTTAGTTTTACTCTGCCGTGAGTTGATAGAACGACCGTTGGACAACCCCGAGCACCTCATTGAATTCATCATGTCGCAACAAAGTGATGAGGGCGGCTTCCGAGAAATTCAAGTGCAGAAGCGTGGTGGGACAAATCCCACAGCGGCGGCGATCGGGATCCTTAAAATTCTAGCCGCGTTACCAGAAACGGTTGTCACGCAAACCGTTGAATTCCTCGCAGAAATGCAGAATGAGGAAGGCGGTTTGCGCGCCAACTCACGGATTCCGATTGCCGATATTTTGAGTAGCTTTACCGGTTTTTTGACACTTCAAGATCTCAATGGCGATTCGGAAATCGATAAACAACGACTAATGCGGTATGCTAGTAGCTTAGAACAAATAGGCGGTGGTTTTTTGGGCGCCGCTTGGGACGAAGTCTGTGACGTCGAATATACGTTTTATGGGCTCGGTACCGTCGCGCTGTTAACAAACCCATAAATTAACAACTTTTTTATTTTACAACTTCAAATTACCTGCAACATTATCACCTTGAGGAACATTTTAATATGACTACCCTCGTTGCTAAAAATTTATCCAAACAATATCCCACTCGCGGGGAACCGCTGAGGATATTACATGGTCTTAATCTCGAGCTCTCTGCCGGCGAGAACGTTGCCATTGTTGGGCCCAGCGGCTCCGGTAAAAGCACGCTACTACATATACTTGGTACGCTAGACACACCGAGCAGCGGATCGATCCTTTTCGACGGAGAGAACCCCTTCGCCATGGACGAGCAAACTCTCGCCGATTTCCGTAACAAAAACATTGGCTTCATTTTCCAAGAACATCATTTGCTGCCCCAGCTAAGCGTCTTTGAAAATATCTTGGTTCCGACGCTAGCGAGTGGGAAACCAACAGCTGCTGATATCGAACGAGCAGAAGAGCTTATCGAACGCGTTGGTCTAACGGATCGCAGCCATCATCGACCGGCGGAATTATCCGGTGGTGAACGAGAGCGAGTCGCAGTCGCTCGCGCACTGATAAACAAACCAATGCTGCTGCTTGCTGATGAACCAACCGGTAACCTCGATCATGAAAATGCTCAGCAAATCGGCGAGCTGCTGTTAGATATCCAACGCCAAGAACAAATGATGCTAGTCGTCGTTACTCATAGTCAGGAGCTATCGCAAAAACTCGACCAGCAACTGGAATTATCAGCAGGTCAATTAACTCCGCTGGCGAAGTAGCGCCCAGCAACATTTAAGAGATCACTTAATACTATGGTTCAATGGCAATTCATTCGTCGCAGCCTAATTCACCACTGGCGGATAAATTGCGCCGTGGCGCTAGGAGTTGCTGCAGCCACTGCCGTCCTCACAGGCGCCTTGCTCATTGGCGACAGCATGCGGGGCAGCCTCAAAGATCTTACACTTGGACGGCTCGGACAAATCGACGAACTGCTCATTACCCAACACTTTTTTCGTGAACAGCTCGTTGCGGAACTACAAACTGAACCTAATTTTAAACAACACTACCGAACAGCGACTGGAGCTATCCTGTTTCCGCAAGGGACCTTGCAATCCACTAAGTCTGAAATCGAAGTGGACGCTATCTCACCTGTAGCCGGTAATGTTCTGGTGCTGGGAGTACGAAAGGAATTTTGGCGGCTTGATTTAACCGAACGAGAAGATTCCATCCATCCGCTGGATGATCAAATTGTCCTCAATCAATCACTCGCGGACGAATTACAGGTGAACGTCGGTGATCTTGTCACTCTGCGACTGCCCGCCAATAAACAAGTCAGTGCTGACAGTTCGCTAGGCAACAACGAAGATCGCATTCGCAGTATTCCGCGACTCGTCGTCTCGGCGATTATTCCCGCAACTGGTTTTGGTAGATTTTCACTTTCACCCTCTCAGCAGTCTTCCTTAAACGCCTACGTTAATCTCTCAGGATTACAAAAAGAACTGAAACAACAAGACAAGATAAACACCATCCTGGTTGCCTCCGGACAAATTGATCACCCTCCCAATGACGCTGCTAGTGCAGCGCTACAATCCGCGCTGAAGCCAACGCTCGAGGATTACGGGTTACTGCTGAATGAGGTAGCGTTGGAGTTTAATCCAAACCACAGTGATCCCCAATCAGAAATGACGACTGTTTTGCAATACCATAGTCTTTCCAGTCAACGCATGATGCTCGATGACCCGACCGTCGCCATGGTTGAACAAGCGGGTGAAAATTCATCACAATCCGTTCTGACGTATCTCGCCAACGCCATGATGAAAGTCCCGTCTGACGCGACGCCCCAGCCTGCAGGTGGAACAGTCACTGAAAAACGTACGGCACAGCAGTACGGTAACATCACACCCTATTCACTTATTACCGCTGTAGATTCTACAGAGGCACTTGGACCGTTGCTCGATGCAAACGGAAAACCGATCGTCATCGGCGACAACCAAGTGGTCATTTCCGATTGGCTCGCCGACGATTTACAAATCACAAAAGGGGATTGGTTGCGGATTGATTATTTTGACCCCGAAACGACACACGGTGAGCGAGAAGAATATTTTATAGACCTTGAAGTCCTAGATATCTTGTCGCTGACCGCGCCTCGCAGACCCTACAGCCGCCGCAACGTCGCAACCTTCGAAAACCCGCCAACACTGATAACAGATCCAGCGTTAACACCCGCGGTACCCGGAGTTACCGATCAAGCGTCGATCGATGACTGGGATTTACCATTCCCACTTGTTTATCGAATTCGCGGCCAAGATGACAACTATTGGAACAACCACCGTACGACCCCCAAAGCTTTCGTCAATCTAACAGTCGGGCAACGAATGTGGGGCAGCCGTTTCGGGAATGTTACCAGCGTCCGCTTTGCCGACGACAAACAAACCGATTTTCTTGCGGCGTTATTACAACAAGCAGCCCACGACGCGGATAAAGGAAATAATTTAGATATGCAATTTGTGGCCGTTAAACGTAATGGTTTGGCTGCGTCCAGCGGTTCAACGCCCTTTGATGGTTTGTTCCTCGGCCTTAGTTTGTTTGTCATTGCGGCTGCACTAATGCTTATTGTTGTATTGTTTCGATTAGGAATACAGCAGCGTGCCAGCCAAATCGGATTATTGCTGGCTTTGGGACTCAGTCGTAAACAAACCATTCGGATGTGGGTCGGCGAGGCGGCAATCGTCGCGAGTATCGGAGCGTTTATTGGATGTGGATTAGGCATTGGCTATGGGAAAATAATGCTGGCTGGCCTCAGCACTTGGTGGGTTGATGCCATTGCTACCTCATTTCTAGAATTTCATATTTCGCCACGCAGTTTGGTGATTGGGTATTTGCTGGGTGTCATCATGTCCGTTGCCACCATTGCGTGGGCTATCCGCGCGACTAAGGCAGTAACTGCTTGCCGATTACTTGGAGGAAATACGGAACCCCCCCTTTCGGCAGGCCCCATAAATCAAACACGATCCAAGTGGATTGCAATCACTTTGCTGGTGGCAGGAATTTTACTTGCTGTTGTGGCCGCCATGCCAGGTTTGGGTGATCGCATGGGCAGCGAAGGGCAGGCTGGCGCGTTTGTGGGAGGAGGCTTCAGCGTGTTATCCGCACTGCTACTATTGATTCGACAGTATTTACGTGGCGGCTGGAAAGCTAAGTCCATACGGAACATTTCACAACCTCTTGCTTGGCTCGCTGCACGTAACGCTGGGCGCAATCCCAGTCGTAGCGCATTAACAATCGGTTTAATGGCAATGGCTACCTTTCTACTAATCTCGATGGGCTCTTTTAAACTTACGCCCTCAACAGCAGGAAAAGGCGGGTTCGATTATTGGGGATTAAGCTCGATGCCAGTTTATGAAAATCTTGGTCAAGACGATCTACGGATTTCAGTTTTAGGGAAACAGCGGGCGGCACAATTGGAAAACGAATCCATTCAGTGTTTGCGGTACCGAGATGGCGACGATGCAAGTTGCTCAAATGTGTATCAAGCTAGACAGCCACGAGTCTTAGGAGTGCCACAAACTTTTGTCGATCATTATGACAACGACGCAAACAACACAACTACAATAACACCGTTTACTTGGGCG
>JAYZBF010000104.1:0-18082 GCA_036338835.1 Planctomycetota bacterium | reverse complement strand
CATACCGTTGGGCAAATCATGACTAGTGATGCTTATCAGCGACGAGTAGCTCGCAATGCGCCTCTGAGTCAACAAATGTTCTATCGAGGCTATTTAGCCCGTCCGCTGCCGCCCGAAGTATTGTTGGATGCAATATCCGATGTGACGGGCGTTGCCACGGAGTTTACAGGATTCAACGCAACGACTCGTGCGATCCAAATTCCTTACCAAGATATTCCTTCTACTGCTCTTGATGCAGTGGGGCGGTGTACGCTTGAGCAGTGTGGAAGTGTGGTGAATACAGAGATTACGATCGCTCAACGGTTGCAATGGATCAACGGTGCCTTGATTAACGATAAGCTCAACGGGCAAGATAGTTATCTAAGGAAGTTAGAACAACAGTTGCAAAATGAAAAAATATCGGGTGAAGAATTGATTCAAAAATTGTACGTCCGTGTGTATAGTCGATTACCCAATCAAGCTGAATTGTTGTTTTGGAAAAATCAGTTAACGGCGGCAATGCCAACTGGGAAACAAATTGGTATCATCCGTGACCTGCTTTGGAGTTTATTGGCAAGTCGTGAATTTGGGAGTCAGCATTAAGATGAATGAACGAGTACACGCCAGACAGCTATCCCGTCGTGATGTTATTCAGATAGGTACTCTCGCCGCAATTGGAGGGGGGCTTCATCCTTTAGGTATCGGAGGATTCGAATGGGCCTCGGCTGCAGGCGATGATTCCGCTAAAGCATCGAACGGAAAATCATGTATCTTGATTTGGCTGGACGGTGGGCCGAGCCATCTCGAAATGTTCGATCCTAAACCCAATGCTCCCGCCGAGGTGCGAGGGCCCCTAGGCACCATTGCGACATCACTGCCTGCCGTAAGGTTTAGCGAATGCTTGGAAAAGACGGCTACTATGGTCGGCGACATTGCAGTGGTTCGTTCGATTACGTCGCCATTGGGAGAACATAACTTTGGCACCCATTATATGATGACTGGGTACAAACCAACGCCAGTGCTGGAGTATCCTAGTTTTGGCAGTGTGCTCGCTCATCAGGAATTACAACGATCCGGTGGTCATGTTTTACCACCGCATATTGCGGTCCCTCACTTTCGTGTTGGTGGGTCGAGTTTTTCAGGAAGCGGGTATTTGCCAAATTCCGTGAGACCATTTTCAGTGGAAAGTGATCCTGCAAAACCGGGATTTCAAGTTAAACATTTGCAGATTCCAAACGGGCTGAACGGTGTCAACTTGGCGAGACGAAAAAAGTATCTCGAAAAACTGAATCAGTTCTATGATGCCGCTGATGCTGCTGATTCAGATGGATTTCAAGAGGCTTTTAAGCTGATTGGATCTCGCGAGTCGCAAAGTGCTTTCCAATTGGATCAGGAAGCTGACTCATTACGGCAACGATATGGACGACGAACGATAGGACAAAGTTGTTTATTAGCACGGCGACTGGTGCAACGCGGAGTACCATTTGTGACGGTAAACTATAAAGGCTGGGATACACATAATGATCTCGTGACGCGACTCAAAGACGGCTATGCTGGCGCCAAATCACCAGTTGGGTTGATCCCGTCGTTGGATCTAGCATTATCGGCGCTGATTCAAGATCTGAAACAGCAAGGCATGCTCGACAATACATTGGTTGTTGTGATGGGCGAGTTTGGACGGACGCCTAAACTGAATACAAATGGCGGACGTGATCATTGGCCGCGTGTGTTTAGTGCACTGCTCGCTGGGGGCGGAGTTAATGGCGGACAAATTATTGGAGCGAGTGATCGCACAGGTGAAAGCCCACAAGACAATCCCGTTACTCCAGCAGATTTGGCCGCAAGTATATATCATTTACTGGGTATTAATCCAGCGGCGCAATTATCAACTAGCGATGGGCGCCCCGTACGTTTGACTCCAGCAGGTAGTCGTGTTATCTCAGAACTGACCTAAGGAGACATTGGCCCTTTGTTTTCAATGAATATGTTGATGAGATTCAAGATTCTACAGGTGGTTTTAATTGCCTTGGTTACGTCTGCGACTGCCTCAGACGGACCTACACCAGTGACTGCTCTGGTTATATCGCCGGTGGGTGATGAAATCATATTTGCTCGTAATGAACAACTGTTTCGCAGTCACTTGATCAACCGAGCAACGGCAGTCCGCATCGATACGAAAGTACCGCGGGTTATGTGCTTAAGGTATGTTCAGCAAGGTCGCCAACTCTTAATCGCAGGTGGATTGCCTGGTGAAGCAGGATCCGTTGAACTCCTTGATTTAGTTAATGAGAAATCGATTTGGTACGTCGAGCACCACGCTGATGTGGTGTACGACTTGGATGTACAAGCTGACTTGTTAGTAACAGTCTCTCACGACCAACATTGTCATTTAGTTGATTTGAAAAACGGGACGGTACAGGGGACGTTTCAAGGGCATTCTAGACCTGTCATGGGAGCGCGATTTATGGACGATGTGGTTGTTTCGGTTTCCGGTGATTCTTCTTTGCGAATCTGGGATGCTGCTGAGCAACGCCAAACGAGAATGCTTGATAATCATCGCGCTAGAATTAATAGTATTGCAATGTGGCCGTCCTCCTCGGGAGTTGGTCAGCAGCCAACAAAAACTCTATCGGTATGTTGTACGATTAGTGACGATAAGACCGTGCGATTTTGGCAGCCCAGCATCGGTAGAATGGTCAGGTTTTATCAAATGAAATCCGCCATGCCGTTGTGCATGGCTCAAACGGTAAACCCCAGTGGCGGATTTGAAGTTACTGTTGGCACCAGCGATGGACGGATTATCACTGTTGATTACAAAACAGCAAAGCTGCAATTTGAAAAACAAGTAAGTAAAGTGCCAATTGAAGTGATTGCCAAACATCCGCACAAAGAGGCTTGGATGACAGGCGATTCAGCCGGAGTACTAAGAATCATAGGCGAATGAATACGATGTCAAGGTAAATCGCTTGTATTGGTTTTAGTGAAAACGAAGCAAATCTATCTCAATTCCTGATAAGATTTGGTAATAGATTGCTGTTATTGGTTGATTTGAAGTGTTATATTGAAATATATGTTGCCGGTCATTATTTTTAGGGAATTATTTCCGCGGGCAACCTATCTACATACATAGAACAAATAAAATTCTACTCAATAGAGATCCTTTTCAGAAAAGAGAGATGACAATGTATAAGAAGATCATTGGCCTGTTTTGCGTGGCCCTGATGGTAACGCTGGTTGGTTGTGGAGCATCACATCCTCCTTTAACGATAGTTACGGGTACGGTTACCTATGATGGTGAGCCCCTTGCAGATGCAACAGTTGCAATTATGCCAGATGGTGGTGATGGTACATCCAAGCCAGCAGACGGTAAGACGGATGCTCAAGGCAATTTCACACTGGTAACGACTTTCCCAGATGGCGCAGTCGTAGATGGAGCTGTCGAAGGAGATTATACATTGCGTATTGTTAAGTATGAAGCAATAGAATTGCCGACCGACGAAGGTGAACCGCCGGCAGATGGCGCCGATCCAGCGAGTGAAATGATGGCCATGATGGGCGACGATCTGGATATGTCCAATCCATCGTTGATTAACGAAGTGTTCGGCTTGGCGTACTCCACGAATACTGGTTGGAAAAACAAGTGTTCCGTGGGAGCAATTGAGTCCCCGACGACATTCAAAATCACCTTAAGCTCAGATGGCTCAGGTAAAATCGAATAATTTGACCATCACAGAGTTTTACATTTCAAACGGCTTTGATCGACAATTCGGTCAAAGCCGTTCTCTTATTGAGCAGCGAATCCAGCGATTTTCGTTAGAATAGAACAGTAGCGACGCCATCGATAAACATAAAAGAGAATTGACTTATGATGTTAAAGAACCGTTTTCTATTAGTTAGTATTTGTCTTGCGACGGTGTTGTTTTTGAATTTAAACGCCGTATCAGTTGTTGCTGTGCAGTCGAGCGACGAAGTGGAAATTATTACGGTTGAAGGACAACCTCTGGCTGCAAATATATTGCGAGTGCTGGAAGCTTTGCAGACCTTAGGTCATCCACTTGAGCGAAATCTGCAGCACCGACTGAAAGCCGCCGCATCCGCTCGTGATGGACGTTTACTGCAACAATTGATGGACTCGGTGGTTTTAGCGGCGGTCAACATAAATCCTGAGGTGCGAGTTAAAGTAAAGCGAGGTGCTGCACGTGCAGAACTGCAACAACATGGCTTTGTACCGGTACTGATAAAGGTACATAATCAAGGTGCGGTTGAAACGATGCTGCATATCAAAAGTCCTCAAGGAGGAGCGGCCTATGCTGGCGCATCCTTAGGAACCTTGAAACGGCAAGCTCAAACCGAGTTGAATCGTGATGAAGATGCTGCGCCTTCCGAGTCGACAAAACGTTTCCTTGATATCGAAATATTCCGTAATCCTCCTATGACACCGCGGTTAAGTGGTTTAACGGTCGAGTATGTAATTGCTTTGATTTCTAGTACGGAATATGGAAATCGTGAAGCAACTTTACAGTTTGATGTGGGCTCTGGCACTCAGGACTTAGGTTTTCGCGGTGAGTTACCCGTGTTGTTTCGCGTGCAGCCAGCTGTTGCTGTGAAGTTGACCATCCGAGATGAGAATAAAGATCCCTCATTGGCTCGCCTTATCATTACCGATTCGCAGGGCCGAGTATATCCTTCTCAAATAAAACGATTGGCACCTGATCTATTCTTTCAACCTCAGGTTTATCGCGCGGATGGGGAAACGGTGCTGTTGCCTGCCGGAGAGTATGAGATTAGCAGTAGCCGCGGGCCCGAATATCAAGTTCAGCACCAGCGACTCCGAGTTGAACAGGTGAAAAACGGGCAGCAGCAGACTGGACTAGAAGTAAAGTTGCGCCGCTGGATAGATCCAAATGCCTTTGGCTATTACAGTGGTGATCACCACATCCACGGCGCAGGATGCTCGCATTACACGTCGCCGACAGAAGGAGTGACTCCGGCGGATATGTTCCGTCAAGTCAAAGGCGAAGGTCTAAATGTTGGTTGCGTTTTGACTTGGGGTCCCTGTTTTGATTTTCAGCGACAGTATTTTTCACCGGTTGCATTGGAGTTAAGTGAGCCACAGACACTACTAAAATATGATTTAGAAATTAGTGGTTTTGGGTCTGCGGCGATGGGTCACGTTTGCCTGCTTAATTTGAAAGACCAAACTTACCCAGGTTCTAAGGGTACTAAAACCGATAATTGGCCATCTTGGACAGTTCCTGTATTGCGGTGGTGTAAAGAGCAGGGAGGCGTGACTGGGTACCCACATTCTGCTTTGGGAGTCGATGAAGTTCGAGGAGCTCAGTGGACAATTAACCAATATGATATGAATAAAGATGGTCAGATTTCCGCAGTGGAATACGAAGGCGGATTGTTTCCAGCAACATTCGTGCAAATGGATAAAAACCGTGATCAAGCTTTAGATCTTGAAGAAATCCAAAACACATTCGCAGTCGCCGCTGAACAACTACCTAATTTTGCCATTGCTGCGATGAGTGGTCGTGGAGCGATGGAGGTTTTGGTGAGTGTACCTGAGGGTGTGTGTGATTTCATCAGCGCTATGGATACACCCCGTGTGTCCGAATGGAATACTTGGTACCACCTTTTGAATTGTGGTTTTCCGTTGAAGTTGAGTGGAGAAACGGATTTCCCATGTATGTCGAGTCGTCGAGTAGGGCAGGGTCGAGTGTATGTGCAGTTGGGAGATGTTAAGCGGGTTGATTATTCGGCGTGGTGTTTGGGATTAGGAAAAGGACAGTCGTATGTTTCTGATGGATACGCCCATGCGTTGTCTTTTGCGGTTGCTGGTCATTCCGCTGGACGACAAGACGTAAAGTTAGACCAAGCGGGATCAGTCCAAGTTACCGCAGATGTCGCGTTTGCTCCGGCGACACCCGTCGGAGTTGCCTACGGGACGCTGGACCCTGAGTCTAACCGAGTCGCTGGAGATACGGTGCAATTGCATGCTCCCCGTAGCCTTGAATATGTAAAAGGCGGCCAGCGGGTTGTTGAATTAGTTGTGAACGGACAAAAAGTTGCCCAGCAGCGCGTTCCCGCAGACGGAAAAGTGCACCCGCTTAAATTTGATGTCGAGATTACACAGAGTAGTTGGGTTGCTTTGCGTCAGTTTCCACAATTACATACGAACCCAGTAAATGTAATTGTCGCTGAAAAACCTATCCGTGCTTCGCGCCGCAGTGCTCAATGGTGCTTGGAATCAACTCGACAACTCTGGAAATTACGTAATCGATATATCAGTCAAGAGGAAAGAGACGAAGCTTGGTTGGCGTATGAGCGGAGTATCAAACGGTATATGGAAATTATGAACGAATCGGTGAACCGCGACTGAGACCCTACTGACTGAGGCGCCAGTCTTCGATGTGTAATTCCACGTTACGTTGACCACGAAATTCATTAATGACGGGTTTGAAGGCAACATCGATTGATCCGCTGACTTGGTCAAGTTCTTCGGCCCAATCGCCTTGTCCGAATGCGACGCAACGTATTTTTTTATTGAATTGGGTAAGCGTGACGGTTAGATGACGCTGACCCCCGCCCATTCGTTTGGCGGACTTGGGCACAATCTCGACTTCACTAGCAACGAATACTGGGCGAGGATTATCTTTTCCAAATGGCGCCAATTGTTGTATTTGCTCGACGTTCTGAGTGGTTAGTTGAATAAAAGGGGCCTCGGCATCGATAAACAACTCTGCCATTTGGCCTTCGGTTTTCAGCATTTCGGCGACTTGGTCACAGAAATCACTGCGAAACGCGGCTACGTTTTTCTCTTGGATAGTAAGTCCAGCTGCGGCTGCATGCCCTCCGTGCTTTTCTAAGTGTTGCGTACAGCGTTGTAGTGTTTTGTGCAGGTTAACGTTGCCGCCGCTACGGGCTGATCCGATTCCGGGCTTGATCGCTAGTTGATCGAGGGCGATGAGGATGACCGGCCGCGCATATTTTTCTGCTAAGCGACCACTGACAATACCAATCACACCGGCATGCCAGCCATGACCGGCTAAGACAAACGCAGGGTCGTTGTCGACGTCGTAGCTTTCTTTGATTTGTTTCGTTGCTGCAATATTAATGCTGCGCTCGATTGTCTTACGGTTTTCGTTGAGTTGATCCAAGTAGGTGGCGAGTTCCAACGCACGTTTGGGATCATCAGTCGCCAGTAATTCTACGCCGAGTGCTGCTTGACCTAATCGTCCAGCAGCATTTAATCGCGGCCCAAGGTTGAAACCGATATCATCACTGTGGAGACGCGGTTTGTTATGGATCTTCGTGACTTTCTTTAATGCTTCGACACCTAGGCATGCTTGATTCTTTAAACTGTGCAATCCATGCATTACGATAGCGCGGTTTTCATCAACTAATGGCACAACGTCGGTTACGGTACCAATTGCAGCGATCCCCAAAATCATCATGAGAAAATCCCGATGCTCCGGTGTGACTTTTTCAGTACCGCTGTCGAGCTGGCAGAGGATCCAAGCAAGTTTAAAGGCAACACCAGCGCCACAAAGACCTCCGAACGGATAATCGGATCCCGGCAGTCGCGGGTGTACAATCGCAGTGGCAGCCGGCAAGCGGTCGCCAAATTCATGATGATCAGTGATTACTAATTCGAGGCCTAATTCGTTGGCTAAGTCTGCTTGTTCGGCATTGGCAATTCCGCAATCTACAGAGATGATCATTTGCGTTCCCTGCTGATGCAACCGTTTTAATACATCGCTGTTTAAACCGTAGCCATCGTCCATGCGATTGGGAGCGAAGTATCCGACATCGCCGCCGAGTCGTTTTAGACAACGAAGTAATACGGCCGTAGCGGTCATGCCATCTGCGTCGTAGTCTCCATATATTTCAATCCGCTTCTTATTTTGAATCGCCTGATAGATAATCTCGCCAGCGGCTTGGGCACCGGGCAATTCGCCGGGTGGTCTCAAATCGGTAAGCTTCATATTGAGGAAGGCTTGAGCCGCTGCAGGGTCAGATAACCCGCGGCCAATAAGTAATTGGGCCACGATGTTTGGCACTCGAGCGGAGGATTCTAGAGCAGCCACTGCATCAGGATCGAAAGATTGAAACTTCCATCGTTTGAGCATTGCTACCGCACCTTCCTTGATCTATTTTTTGAATTTGGTGGTGGAAGCCGTCCCGTGGCTTTGTCCTGTTGCTTACAAAATCAAAAGACTCGCCAATCAAAAAACTGGCGAGCCGTTATTATAGTGTATTGCGAACAATTGTGAGTCCGCTAGATTTTTAGGGTGACAGCGGTTGAAAATAACAAAGGACGCTGATCGCTTGGTTTTTCCGACGTCCGCTACCGAACGCTGCAGTTCAGGATGGTGCATTCAGGGTAACGTTTTCGTAGCTTGTTCTCGGCTTCGTACTGGTCACGAGCCTGAATGACGACATTTCCGACGATGCCGCCGGTTTTGGTCTGAATGCGAAAAACAAAATTCATGTCATTGCCCTTGGGTCTGTGGCGATCTCATGCCGAACGCCACATCACAATGAATGCACATTGGCATACATTATTTCTTCTTTTCCACATGTGTCGTGTGACGACGTAGACGGGGACTGTATTTTTTAACCGACAGTCGTTCGCCTCCAGATTTTCGCTTAACCGCGTAGTTGTAATCGCCTGTTTCTTCGCATACTAAGAATACAGTTTCAGCTTTTTTCTTTGCCATGGTTTACGTCCTTCAAGCCGTTTGCGCTCGTTTTTTTCAATTAAGCGAGTGCTATAAAATCATAAAATACCAAATTGGTTTTATTCAATTCCCCATTTTAGACTTGCTATAGCTTGTTTAACAGGGGCTAAAGGACCGAAATCTCAGGACAACTTCGGTTTTCTCCGCCTCCTCGTTTTCTGCGATTAAGTGGGAAAGGGATAAAAAGCGACGTAGGTGTTTTCCGTTATTAGTGAAAAGAAGAGTACTTTTTCTTCGGTGAAACCGTTTTTTAAGTATTAATCGGGAATTGACTCGCTTGATTTTATCGCAAAATCCGATAGTTTTAATAAGTGATAATAGTGGTTTTTAGCATCCTTGCGCTGCCAAACGTATAAAATAAGAATAACGCTCTCGGCTAGTTTTATCGTTTCATGATTGTTTGCATAATGACCGCATAAAACGAGCGTGTATAGATAACGCTAACATCGCACATACAAGACACCTTGAAAGTAATATATGATGTCTGAGATGAACGAAGACAACGGAAACACGGAACAAAACGTAGCTGGTAATACAGTTAACTCTGGTGCGACAGCTCCGGCAGCAGAAGCAGTTCCGGCTGCGGCTAAAGCTACTCCGGCTGCTACGCAAAGCACAACAGAAAATCTACCGGCCGATGAAGCATCAGGTAGCACGGGCCGGTTTATATTGTTTCAAGCGGTACCAAGTTGGATGTTTAGCCTAGTTGTTCATATGGTCATTTTGGTTGTTCTAGGTTTGATGATGCTTCCATTTGAAGTCGAAGAATTACCATCGCTGACGTCGGTTATGAGCAAAAATGACATCATCGAAGAAATTGTCGATGACTTAACCGATGTCTTGGATGAACCGATTGATATCCCGACAGAAGAGGTCGAGGTTGAAGTACAGGTTGATACGATATCGGAAGTGACAGACGTTGAAGAGATTGAAATTGCGGATGACGTTGAAGCCCCAGTGGCGGCAGTTGAGTTTGAAAAAATTGCTGACCGAGTTGCGCCGACTACGGACTTGCTGTCGTCGACCGAATCGGTAGTCGGGTCAGGTGTTTCTGGACGTGGAGCCGAAGCGCGAGCAGTAATGGTACGCGACTATGGCGGTACCAAACAAAGTGAAGCAGCCGTTGCAATGGCGCTGAAGTGGATTGCTAATCATCAAAACGGCGATGGGAGTTGGAGTTTTGACCACTCCCTGAATGGTCAACGTTGTAATTGCAGCAAAGCCGGCAGCTTAAAGACTTCCATGAATGGTGCCACGGCGATGGCTTTGCTTCCGTTTTTGGGAGCCGGTAATACTCATAAAAAAGGTGCGTATAAGAAACAAGTTGAAGCTGGGCTATATTATTTGACCCGTTCGATGAAGGTTAAAGGCGCCACTGGTGATTTAACCGATCCCGGTGGTCGTTTGTATTCACACGGACTAGCGGCAATTACGCTCTGTGAAGCATTTGCGATGACTAAAGATCGTCAATTAATGGCTCCAGCACAAATGTCGTTGAACTTTATCGTCTACGCGCAAGATCCTGTCGGAGGTGGTTGGCGATATAAAGCTCGACAAGCGGGTGACACGTCGGTTGTTGGCTGGCAGTTAATGGCTCTCAAAAGTGGTCACATGGGCTATCTTCAAGTTCCACCAGCCACGATTCAAGGATGCTACAAATTCTTGGATTCCGTTGCTGCCAACAGTGGTGCAACTTATGGTTACACAACACCCGGAGCGGGACAAGCAACAACGGCTGTTGGTTTGTTATGCCGGATGTATATGGGCTGGAAAAAGGAAGAACCCGCATTGCAACGCGGCGTGGATCAACTTGCTAAATGGGGCCCCTCTAAAGGCAATATGTATTTCAATTATTACGCCACACAAGTTATGCGTCACACCGGTGGTAAACGCTGGGACGTTTGGAACAAAGAGTTGCGTGATTATCTAGTGGCGTCGCAAGAAAAAGGTAATGGCCACAGCAGTGGTAGTTGGTCGATTGGTTCCGATCATGGCGCTCGCTCTGGGGGTCGTCTATATACAACGACACTCGCGACGATGATTCTTGAAGTCTATTATCGTCATATGCCCATCTATGCAGCGCAAGCAGCAGAAGACGAATTCCCTCTGTAGCGAGCGGATGAAAGTTTGCCTGCGAATCCATATGGATTATTCCTAGTACGTTCGAATGACGGACACTATTCATTGCAGTGTGAAACAAGACATCCAAAAATAAGTGTCATTCCAGTGATTGATCTGTTCCATGGCAAAGTTGTGCATGGCAAAGCTGGCCAGCGAGCTTCCTATCAACCGATCCAAAGTGTTTTAGCGGACAGCGCAGAACCACTTGAAATTTGTCAGTCTTTGCAGCAACATTTTGGATTTACGGATTTATATGTTGCAGATCTTAATGCCATCATGGGTGGCGATGTAAATGTCAGGGAAATCACGCAATTACTCAATACGGAAATCAACGTATGGCTTGATGCAGGGACAGCGACTCTGACGACACTAGAAAAGCTGAGCTGTCAAATTCCGTTGGATAGGCTCGCACACGTTATTGTTGCGTTAGAGTGTTGTCCCCAGCCACAGGATTTAGAACAGGTCTTTGAGGTAGTGGGGCCAGCGCGAGCGGTGTTTAGCTTGGACTTAAAAGGCGGCCAATTGAATGTGCCCGATACAGGCATGGATACCGATTTGTGGCAGCAAATGGATGCGATGGGAGTAGCACGCAAAGCGGTTGAAATTGGCTATCGAAAGATGATTGTACTTGATGTGGCTGCAGTCGGTGGCGGACAGGGTGTGTGGACTTTGTCGTTAACCAAAGATTTAGCGGACAAGTTCCCCGACCTGGATATTATCTCTGGCGGTGGTGTCCGTAGTGTACAAGATCTGAAGTCCATGGCTACCGCTGGTTGCCATCACGCTCTCGTCGCCAGTGCCTTGCACGATGGACGAATTAACGCAGCACATTTGACGGGCGAATGAGTACCTGATGGCTCGATAATGTAGGGCGACTTATTGGCGGCGGCGGGCAAGTTGCACAACGATTACTAAAAAACCGACACCTGCAAGCAGGGTTCTGATTTGCTTTAGCAACGTGTCGCCTGCGATTTGTTTCCAGCCTATTAGTTGCTCAGCGTCTGTTGAAATATTCGTCGTATCCTCGGTTGCTGCGTCGGAAGTGTGCCTAGGTTGCTCAGTCACTATTGTGTCAACGGTTTCACTTACCGGTTCGGTCGGTTCTTCCTGCGGTGGAACACTGGTTTTGTCGAGATCGGTTTCCATGTCGACTGCTAGCGTTGGTTCCTCGTCCGTTTCGACTATCATGTCGCCGACGGGTTCGTCGGTTTTTGCATCTTCAGATTCAATACTTGTACCTTCTGCTGGCTCAGTCACTTCAACGGCTACCGATACATTTTGCGACAAAAAATTCTCATCCATCAAGTCTGCGTTGGCGAATTCATCTTCAATCAGAACTGCGTTCCCACCGGTTTTTTCGGATTCACTCGTGATTTCAATGGGTTGTAATTCGAGTGAGTCTAAAGCCATTGCTGGAGCGGCTTCGGCGCCCTCGCCATCGGATTCTGTTTCAAGATTGAAGCCTGTAATTTTTGCTTGAGGTTTAGTTGCCGCAGTCCTTGAGTTTTGGTTTGGTGGAATCTCGCTGGGAGCTGTATTTACTAGAGGCGGCGGCACTTGTTGCATACGAGCTACAACGGGCACCAAAAACGTTTTGACGCGGCCACTATAACTACCGGCCGTTGTCCGCCAGCCGGCACCGAACAGCACGCCAGCAAGTTCTCCGTTATGATTGAAAATCGGACCACCGGAGTCTCCTTGCCGAGCAACGGTCCGTAACTCTACCATTTCCCGAGGTTGATTTTTCCCTGGAGAAACATATTGAGAACAGATTCCCGAAGATGCTTGATAACGTCCTGAACCATAACCTGCTATTGTCAACGTATCTCCAGGTTTCGCTGGATTATCAGTGATAACGACCGGCTGGATTTCCGGAGCCCAGATCAGTAGGGCCGCAAGATCCCAACGAGGATCGGTAGCGACGATCTTGGCAGACGAGCGAAAACCATTTGGAAATGTTACAAGAATATCATCTTGTGCATCTTTAATGACGTGGTAATTGGTAATTAGGATACCTTGTTTGCCTTGTCGGTAAACTAACGTGCCAGAACCAAATGACGTTGCATTGGATTCCAGTGATCGAATACGGGCTACAGCCGGATGCGGTTGCCCTGTGAGGGCCTTCGCAGCATTTGGAGCCGATTGCCCCAAGGCTTTTTGAGCGTGTGATAACGCCAATAAGATGATGGTAACGACAATTACGAATGTGAATTTTTTCTTCATGATGGGAGTCCCAATCCGTTAGGGTTCCTTAACGGGACTCGACGCATCCGTTCGCCGATCGACAAAAAACTATTTAGCTTTTTCGATATCGACGCGCAGACCTTCAATTATTTTGCTTTTTTATGGTGGCCATTACAAACGTTATACAACGTACAAACCGAAAACCGACTTGCAGACCTGCTATAGAGGAGATCTTCTACTAAAATAGCTCGCTGATAGGAGCGCCATCCACTATAGAAGCGATCGGACGTCCACTATCATCTTGATACGTAACGTCTATCGGCACACCCATGTGGCGATAAATGGTCGCTCCAATGTCGCCAGGAGTAACAGGGCGAGTACGAATGTCACTACCATCTCTTTCGGTAGAGCCGATTACTTGTCCATGTCGCATGCCACCGCCGGCGAGACACATACTCATGACGACGGGCCAGTGGTTGCGCCCATCGGTGCTGCCTTGAGTGCCAATATTGGGAGTACGCCCAAATTCGCCCATTGAGATAACCAGCACATCGTCCAACATTCCGCGTTCTTCAAGATCTTCAATCAGCGTCGTATGGAAATGGTCGTATAAATCTAATAGCGGCTTCAATCCTTTAGAAATACCGCCATACACTCCACCTGGGATACCATGGTTATCCCAAGTTCCGGAGGCGGTATGATAACTTAAGTCAAGCGTAATAAAACTGACGCCGGCTTCGACAAGTCGCCGTGCGAGCAGAACCTGCTGGCTCCACAAATGTTTTCCGTAACGATCGCGTACCTGTTGCGGTTCTTGATTAATATCGAATGCCTCTTGGGCTCGTTGCCCCAGAATCATATCAGCGGCCTGCTGGTTATAAACATCCAAGGCTTCCATCGAACCGTTTAAATCTAAACCTGTTCGTATCTTATCGAATTGACGCGACAATAGTCGCCGGTTGTGGACACGTTCCAAACTCAAACCGGATGGCATCGAAAATAGATTTGCACCGGAAAGGTTCCCAGAATCGACACCGACATTCGAATATACAGGAAGTCGACAAGCTTGATTGGCTAGAAACGGGTCGAATCGTTTTCCGAGGTAACCCGCTTTACCGACATGTGATGCGTGTTTTTCAAATGCGACGTAAGCCGGCATGCCAGATTGATTAGCACCTTTTTCACGAGCGATAATCGAAGCAAAGCTGGGATACAGATGTCCCCGAGGATTGGTTCGTGGCGCTGCGTTACGATTTCCCGTTTGCATTACTTTATTAGGCTGATGGCTACTGCCGCGACAATCAACACTGCGAATGATTGAAACCTTGTCCAACATGGCAGCTTGCCGTGGCAAATGTTCGCATATTTGCACGCCTGGAAGTTTAGTGCTAGTGACTCCAAATGGTCCTCGGTTTTCAAACGGGCGATCTGGTTTTGGATCCCAAGTATCAATATGGCTGGGACCACCGGCCATCCACAACAATATTACACTCTTACCATTACTAATCGGCTTACCAACGGCTGTGGCTTCCGCTCGAGCTTGTAACAATCTGGGTAGCGATAGTCCAGCGAGTCCGGCCATACTCGCTTTCAACATCCCACGACGGTCGTGCATCACCATTCCTTCGCGAGTTCGTCCGTGTAGAGCGGAAAATGCGTGGTTGTTATGATGATTGCTAGATTGTTCGTTTGGGGAAGCCATGAAAGTGTAAATCTGCCACTTGCATTAATAAAATAAATTGCCTACCGTTCTAGATTATCGGTTTTCGACCGTTATATCAATAAAAGAATACATTGATTCCCCCCACCAAAGGGGTACGCATTAACTGTAAACTAAGCGAATGGTTGCAAAACAATCAAAAATGCGATTCAAGCGTTCATGGCGATTTCGCTGTGCGGCAATTGGTTTCGGGCTAGTACCGTTTGTGCTTTTCGAAATTAGCCTGCGGATACTTGGCATAGGCGCTGTCAATGAAACCCTCGATCCGTTTATTGCAATCAATCACCCAGTATCGCTATTTGAGCTAAACGCGGAACAAACGCAGTACCAAACAGTAGCCGCTCGAAAACGATATTTTCAAGAAGCATCGTTTTCCAAGAACAAAACGGATGATACTTTCCGAATCTTCTGTCTCGGCGGTTCCACGGTTCAAGGCCGCCCTTTTGCGGTTGAAACCTCCTTTACCAGTTGGCTTAAACTACAGTTGGAAGTAGCTGATCCCAACCGCAAGTGGGAGATTGTCAATTGTGGCGGTGTTTCCTATGCCAGTTATCGACTGCTCCCAATTCTTACTGAGATAATGAACTACGAACCTGACTTAGTAGTTATTTACACTGGACATAACGAGTTTCTGGAAGACCGTACGTATGCCCATTTACGAGATCCATCAGGTTGGCAGTCGATAAGCCAGCATGCAGTCCGCAACATTCGCACTATACATTTAGTTCGTGAAACGTGGCATAAGATAACAGGAGATGAAGTTTCGACACAACAAGTTAGCCTCGCTACAGAAGTAGAGACCATTCTCGACCAACAATCAGGATTGAAATCCTACCAGCGCGACCGCACATGGCAAGCGAATGTTATCGAACATTTTAAATTCAATATTCACAAGATGATTGAAATATGTGATTCCAATCGAGTTCCGTTATACCTCTGTAATCCTGCCTGCAACATTCGCGACTGTACCCCTTTCAAGTCAGCGCCAACGTCAGGACTAGACCCAGCGACAATTCAATCCATCAAACAAACCAAAGCAAATATTTCCAAACAGTTAAAGAGTCGGTCAGTCCAACCTATCAGAGAATCAGCTCATCGACTTACTCAACTCGACCCGCATAACGCCGCTACACTATTTCAAGCTGGGTTATTGTTGATGGACAATGGTGCTGGCGTAGCAGCGCGTGATGTATTGTTGCGCGCCAAAGACGAAGACATTTGTCCGCTGCGCATTTTGACAGTTATGAACGATTTTTTGACGTCAGTACCTAGCGGTCCGGCGTTACAAGTTATTGACGTACAAGAACATTTCGCGGAACAGTCACCAGTTCAAATTCCAGGTGATAATTTATTTCTAGATCACGTCCACCCAACAATTCGAGGACATCAACTGATCGCCGGATATCTATTTGAAAGGATGGTTGCCCAAGCCATCATTCAACTACCTATGGACTTTACGGTACAACGCAGCAGTCGATTTCGGTCTCATCTTGAAAGCCTAAGCGAAGTTTATTATCAACAGGGCGAGATTCGACTTAAGGGGTTACAAATGTGGAGTCGAGGCCAAGCGGGTCGAGTTGACTTGTTGATTGAAGAAAACATTCAACAGAATAAAGAAACCAACAGTAGCGAGAGGTCACAGACACCATGAAAAATATCATCGAAGTGCGTAAAGATGTTCCTAGTGGTACGATTGTGATTAATAATCCCCCGAGTGGTAATGCCTTAACAACGTTTGGCTTGATTCAACTCCAAGAAGCATTGGGTGATTTGCATCAAGAGAAGAATGTTCGAGCGGTTATATTGACGGGTAGCCAGCAGATTTTTTGTAGTGGTACGGATCTCAAACAACTACAAAGCAACTTAAACCCGCAAGAGATGTTACCTACGCATCAAGACGTTGAGTTGCTAGCTGAGTTGCTGATGGTGATGCTACGATTTCCAAAGCCGATCATTGCAGCTTTGAACGGGCCTGCGGTTGGATTGGGATTAGCAATTGCCTTAGCCGCCGATTTTATTATCTCCTCTGAGGGAGCGACGTTAGTTAGTCCAGAGATTCATCGTGGGCTCGTACCCGGGTTCACATTAGGATTGCTTGAGTTTCGTCTTGGAGGTTCGATGGCGTCGAGGTTGGGATTGTTGGGCGCATCGATGACACCCGCTGAAGCGAAACAGTTTGGTCTTGTTTACGATATAGTTGAAGATGAATTGTTATGGGCACGAGCTCAGCAGTTAGCAGTCGACCTTGCGCAGGGGTCGGCTCAAGCACAGCAGATGTGCAAGAAGTTGTTAAACGAGACGATTGCGGAGCGTCTTGAAACTACACTGACACTTGGCGCAGCGATGGTTGCAGCAAGCCGTACAACCTCTCATGCCAGCGAAGGCATCAACGCCTTTCTAGAAAAACGTAAACCCACTTGGGATTAGGGTTGTTATTCACCGCCCGCCGTGTGCGTATTGGGCAACGTAATTCGGTATAATCATAGCTGATAATTTAATGCGCAACTTTTTTCTGATGATGGTAGGTATTCCGTTTTGATGCACTCGTCCTTTGATTTCGTCGGTTCTTCTCGCCGCCGGTTTCTAGCCTCCGCCGCACTCGCGTGTGTTGCCAGTCCCTATATTCAAGCTGCTCCCGAAGAAACTCGTAACACCATGACGCTTGGTTTCAGCACCTATGGTGCACGCGGCATCACGACAGAACAAGTGCTTCCCATACTTTCGGTAACTGGTTATGACGCAGTTGAATTAACAGCTACGAAAGGATTCGATGCGGCACCCGAAAATATGTCGACGACCCGCCGCCGGCAAGTTAAACGGATTCTCTACGATACAGAATTAGTATTAACGTCATTGATGGAACACACTGTGCCATCAGATGATGCCAAGGTCAACACTGGTAACCTAAAGCGAATAGAAGCGGCATCTGAGTTGGTGCGAGATTTAACCGGCAACAAGAATTGTGTCATACAAACGGTTTTAGGTGGTGGTGATTGGGATAACCGCAAAAATTTATTGGTGGAGCAAGTGGGCCGATGGCTAGAAGTTACGACTAAGTATGACGTGACCTGTTGTATCAAACCACATCGCGGCGGTGGTATGTCCAATCCAGAACAAGCACTTTGGATCATGCAACAATTGGGCAATCCACAGCGTTTGCGCATGGTATACGATTTCAGCCACTATATTTTTACGGGATTGGAGTTACAGCCTACGGTGGAACAAGCGGTATCAAAAACAGCACATGTGGCGGTGAAAGATACTATCAAAAATCCCCAGGGTGGATATCAATTTAAGCTACCCGGTTCAACTGGCGCAATTGATTTTGCGG
>JAYZBF010000103.1:0-8521 GCA_036338835.1 Planctomycetota bacterium | reverse complement strand
ATCGTTTTTCGCTTGCCCTTAGCCACAGTTGCAATACTGCGAGCAAGTTCGTACTCCACAGAAATTCCATATTCAAAAAACGGCACAACAACTTTTTGCAGTCCACTGCGGAATACAGCGCCCATGATAACTTGTTGGCTGCCACTTGCACCTGCCACGGTTAGTAATGGAATGCCATGGTTTTCTTCTGCGGTAGCGACGGCTTCGTTAAATGGTTCAAGGGTATCGAGGATGGTGAGGTGGATGTCTTCATGACTGCCGAACTCTTTGAGCATCGATATTAAATCGTAGCGGGTTTTGACATACTCCTTGGTAACTTCGCTACTGATGAAAGCTTCGATGTATACCGGATGCTCTGGGTTCAGATCGGCAATGAGTTTTCGTGAGTCATCCGACAGGGAACTGACTTTGCCGCGTGTGGTATCAAATCGTACTAAGTCGCGTTGATCAAATACGATCGTGAGCGACAGCATAGCGACCACTAAGGCTACGGTTCGAACTAAGTAGTGCCACCATAGTGAGGTTCCATCTTTACCACCGGACCAATGTCGTTTCCCGATTAGGACCATGCACAAGTACAGACCGATTGAAATGATCATGCAGAAGTACATTGTCGAGGACAGGCTAAGTATCCCGCGTTGGAAATCATCGAACTGCGAGTAGATTCCCCAGCGAGAGATGATTTGCGCAATTTGCGATGATTGTGCTATGACATCCGCGGACGCAGCGGCGACAAGTGGAATGTTGAATGCGAGACCGAATACAAAGGCGATGGTTGCGTTGCGAGTTAAGAACGAAGCCACCATTCCTAGCGACAGCATGGAAAGCCCAATTAACCAATAGCCAAAGTAGTTTGTGGTAAGAAGTCCTATGTCCAGATCAACGATATAAGTGGAAGGAGTGCGTGCTAGAGAGGCTAACACAAGGAAGTTAGAGATTTGTGAAAACAGCAACGAGACTGTGAAAATCAATGCGGCTGCTAGAAACTTCCCGATCACGATGTCGAAATCGTGTGCAGGTAATGTTAGCAGTAATTCGTCAGTTTTCTCGCGACGTTCTTCCGACCAAATGCTCATCGTGATGGCCGGAATATAAATGAGCATAATCAGTGGTAGGAACTGATTGAGTTGATTTAGGTTAGCGAGGTTTGCATTGAAAAACTGATGGGGCCAAAATGCTGCAAAGGACGTTAACAGTACAAACACGCAGAGAAAAACATAGCCAGTAGGATTGCTGAAGTAGCCTTTGAAGTTGCGGCGGACGACTGCAATCGCAGCGGTTCGCGTGAAATATAGTGGCACGATGACTGCTGCGAGTATGACGACGATTAGTAAATCGCGAAACAGAAGATCAAACAGTGCTAAAAATAGATTTGTACCAGTGGTTTCCATAGTGCTTATATTCTTGTGGTTTTGGTTGAGTTGGCTGGTTGTTTGGAAATATTTTGCTAAAGCTTGAGTTAGGCGTGTGATTGAATACCTGTTGAAGTAGCTAAATCAATCTACAAACGCGTTAAGAGGAGATTTAAATCCGATCGGCCGCAATCGTCAAACGCCGGAAGGCTTGATCGAGTGTTTCCCCGTCTTCGGCCAATGAGGACATGGCGCCGTCGTAAACAAGTTCGCCTTCATTAATCATGATGACGCGACTTGCCATCGCTTCGACTTCTTGCATGATATGTGTTGACAATAAAATAGTACGATCTTTTCCAAGACGACTCATCGTGTTGCGGACTTCTTGGATTTGATTTGGATCTAAGCCGGCAGTCGGTTCATCCATAATTAATACGTTGGGTTCGTGCAGTAACGCTTGAGCCATACCAACACGTTGACGATATCCCTTGGATAGTTTCCCGATGGCTTTATAAATAACACTGCTCAAATCACAAAGGTCGGTAACCGCTTCAATTCGGTCATTACGTCGACTGCGTGACATCCCTCGCGCATCTGCAAAAAAGCTCAGCAAGGAATGGGGAGTCATGTCCAGATATAAAGGACCGTTTTCCGGCAGGTATCCAAGGTTGCGAAGTCCTTGGATTCGTTGGTTTGCCATATTGCAGCCCGCGATTTTAGCGATACCCTCAGATGGCGCAAGATAGCCTGTGAGCAGCTTCATCGTGGTACTTTTGCCGGCACCGTTGGGCCCTAGAAAGGCGACAACTTCACCTTGATTGATTTTGAAGTTCACGTTGCGCGAAGCTGCGAATTCACCGTAAAACTTTGAAAGCCCGATGGCCTCAATCATCGCCGTGTTTGGTTCAGCAGCGGTTGGGGGTGCGTCTGTGTTTTCTGTTGCCGTGGACTCGGCTGCTTCATCGATTGTCGTTGATTCTGCTGTCATTGGTTATTCTTGTTGAAAAACAGTGCTACTTAGTTGAAACTTACAGTGAACGAAGGTTTACTATCTATCCTTATTAAAACAGGCAACTACCAAAGCCTCAATACGTCTGTGGAGAGGAAACGGTTCTCAATTGTCAGCGAGTTTGCTGATTTTAGATGTTTCGAGAAGTTTGAATATGTTGATTCCAGTGGGAATTATCAATTTCAGGAAAATCTACTCTTAAATGTACGCCACGAGACTCTTTCCTGCTAAGAGCTGATTGTACCATTGTACGGGCGACAGTAAGCATGTTTTGTAGCTCCCAGCCGGTTTTGTCAGGCATTTGTGCTGCTAACACATATTGTTCCCACTGTTTTATAGTCAGTTGGGCATCTTCTAAATCCGTAGCATTTCGCAATACCCCAGCGCTATGCCACATCAGACTCTTTAGCGAATTTGTGATATCGGCAACGTCTAACGATTCGTAATTGGCTTCGACTTGGTCATTGTGAATCGGCAGCACTTCATATTGTTGCGACATTTGATCTGCGCGTTGTGATGCACCGCCGCCTGCATGAGCGCCATAGACAAGGCTTTCTAGCAAACTGTTGGATGCCAAGCGATTAGCCCCGTGGAGCCCACTGCTGGTAACTTCTCCCGCTGCCCATAACCCATCCAAGCTGGTTTGCCCTTGTTGATCGACAGTGACGCCACCGATCATATAGTGTGCTCCAGGGCGGACTGGAATTCTATCTGTAGTAATATCAATGCCGAATTGCCGGCATGATTCAGCTATCCCAGGGAATCGTTTTAAGACGGCATCGGCGTCAAGATGTGATAAGTCGAGATAGACACAGGGATGTCGTTTTTTGCTCATTTGACGCACGATTGCATGGGATACAATATCGCGTGGTGCTAGTTCGCCACGGTCATCATATTCCTGCATAAAGCGATAACCATCTTGGTCAATCAAATGGGCACCTTCACCACGCATTGCTTCGGTAATTAAGCTGCGACTACTACCCGCGATATATAAAACGGTTGGGTGGAATTGCATGAATTCCATATCGGCCAATTCGGCTCCCGCGCGATATGCCATGGCGTGCCCATCGGCAGTTGCAACTTGGGGGTTGGTTGACTCGCGATAAAGTTGACCGCATCCACCAGTACAGAGAATTGTCTGTTTGGCCCAGACCATAGTCAATTGATTATCTTGCCATATCAAAGCGCCACGGCATGAGTTGTTGTGAGTAAGCAAGTCAATAGTAAAAGCATTTTCGCTTATTTGAATGTTGCTCTGTTTTCGAGTCCATTGAATCATTGCGCGGACGATTTCTTTACCAGTGGCATCTCCGAGTGCATGCAGAATGCGATCATGACTATGTCCGCCTTCGCGACCTAGTAACGGATTGCCATCGCTTTGATCGAAGTAAGTTCCCCAACTCACTAATTCAGCGACTCGTTGAGGCGCTTCGCGAATGACCATCTCGACAACATCGCGGTCGCATAAGTCGCCACCAGCGTTTAGCGTATCTCGTACGTGATTGTCAAAATGGTCGTCGGGGTGTGTGACACTGGCAATTCCGCCCTGCGCATAGTTACTGTTGGATTGTTGCAGTTGTTCTTTGGTAACCAAGATTACATGGTTTTTGGGCGCGACCGCATTGGCCGCCCGCAGGCCAGCTAATCCACCACCAATAATTAACACATCCGTAAATCGATGGATCAATTTTTTGGGGTCAAATGGAACTAAGTACCGTGTTTGACTGTCGGTCATGTTGATGAAAACGTGCAGGAAAGGGTGCGTGGAAGGGGTGACTATCAAAATCTAGTCAATTTGTAATATACGTAAGTTTACATCCTCTGGCGTCCTTCAGACACGGCCGACAAGCTAAATTATACGTAATTTCAAGCAGTGAGAGTTCAACCGCTGAAGGTGTGTCGATTCGCTATCAAAAATTAAGCAGGCAGCCTCACACCTCGAAGATGGTTTTAGGCGTCGCCTCTATTCGTCCGACACGTTTGTGCCTTTACGGAACGAGCGAAATTTTTGGCGTAGGTCAGCGGGTAGTCCTGACACAACACCCGCGTTACGAACACCTGTTATATTTTCAGACTGCACGTTTACCGTGCGAGGATTCAGGTTTTTAGAGTTTCGCAAACCTAATGCTCGTAACGATTCTTCTAAGGCTTGATTGCCTTGTGGGGTTTTGTCCGTTTTTAGTTTTTCATAACGAGTAATCATCTCTCGCATTTGCTCGGCGGTGATACCTAGGTCATCTAGGAGTTTTTGATCAGGGTCATGCTGTTTGTCTTTTAAGTATTGCAGTGCCAAGTCGGTCGCTTTACGAGTGTATTTTAAATTGGCCAATTCTTGTTCCGTAAGTGTCTTGTCCATTTTTGATTGTTCAAGTTGATTGTTGGGGTCATTGAGTGGACCACCATTGGTTTGACTCTCTTGTTGGGTTCCGGTTGACCCTTCGGGTTGAGCGAATCCGTTGGATGTTTGTTGTCCCGTGTTATCTTGTTGGTTCGGAGACCCGTCCGTTGATTCTTCAGGGCCATCCGTTGCGCCAAGTGTCTTGGCGGATGTACCGGATCCACCTGTCCCAGTGGCGGGATCAGTGGAAGGGTTATTTGTGTCGCCTTGAGACGTTTCTGGATTGTTTGATGCTTCCGCTGGGTTGGTGGCATTGGAATCCTCGCCCGCTGTTTCACCTTGTCGGGGTTCCATAGGAGAGTCCTGACCATTCGGGTTGACGTTTTCTTGCTCGGTAGGTGTCTGCTGATTATTTTGATTGGTAGTTGGGTCGCCTGTGTCATTCGGTGTTTGAGGGTCTTTTTGAATTTGAGTGTTGTCCGAATTCGCACCATCTTCCACCTCTGGGTTCATAGGTGGTTTGTTATTTTGGGGAGCTTGATTTTCTCGCATGTGTTTCAATATGCGTTCGAAAATCTCACCGTCATGTAAGTCTTCATTTTTCGCGCCCTGCGTTTCTTGTTCGGGCCGGCCGTTTTGATTGGACTGTTCTCCCTGATTGGTCTGTTCGCCTGTAGGTGTACCTTGGGAACTGTCACCCGTGCCAATTTCAGTATCCGTACCAGAGTCGGGATCGCCCTGATTCGTTTGTTCTTGCGGATTACCTTGGTCTCCAGTGTTACCCTTTGTTGGGTCGTGCAGATTCTCCCCAGTTGGTTCACCTTCGGTTGGTTTAGATTCGCCGCCATTTTCGCCAGACTCCGAAGATTGATTTCCAGTTGTCGGATTTTCACTGGGATTACCCATGTCGCCTTGGGCGTCGGGTTTGGGACCATTTTGATTACCGTTTGGATCCTCTGGCTTATTCGTTTGTTGGCCGTCACCGCCGCTTCCACCCTCGCCCTCGGATGGTTCACCCTCTGTACCGCCGGTTCCGCCTGTACCATCTTCGCCGGCAGTTGATTCTCCTTGGTTGCCATTGCTATCCTCTGGCATATCATCGGACCGCGGGTCATTTTGGTCGGGAGTATTTGGTTTGTCAGAATTGTTTGTTTGCTCATTGTCGCCGTCACTACTATTGTTCGTAGTATCGGAGGAGTTTCCGTTTTGATTAGGTTCGACGATGTGGATTATCAAATGTTCCGACGAACTGACATTAGGTATTGGCCGCGCTGTAATTCGTCGATTGTCAGTAGCATTGGCAAAAAGGATGACTCGACTGCCGACGGGAATTTTCAATGATTGAGGATTGAAAACCACATTTCTGCGGATAACGTCCTCACTACCCAAAGCGTGATGAAACAACGATTTACCTATGGGTTCCTGATCGCCATGTTGAATTAAAAAGTCAATTTGCTCGAGTCCGTAATCTGGGTCATGCGCCTGAAACTGAATATTCAGGTTTTGGTTCAACGGTAGCTGGATGGGGCCGTTTTCAAGTTCATTAGCCGTCGGCGATTCAATGGCAATTTTCGGTGCCATGTCGGCTTGGACTTGAATGCCATAGCGAATCGGCTCCGAGGTGGTTTTACCCTCGACGGTTGAAAACACGATTTCAAAATGTGAAAACTCAGGAGTTAATTGATCATCGAGTAGTTTAAGGGTTAGCTGAAATTCACAGGTCTTGCTTTGTATTTGAGTCGCGCGGCGTTTTGTTGGTTCACCTGTGTTGGGTTGGAACAGATAAAGAGTCGCAGTTTCAATCACTTGGTTAGATTCCGCTTTGATGGTGAGTTCTGTTCCTTCAACCGCGTCGATATTAAATCGGTCTGTCACGACTGTTAGAGGCAGTTGCGTGTAAGCAGGATAAGCGTATTGGATTGACTGAACCTGAATGTAGGGTGCAGCGACTGCAGTGATTTGGAATATATCGGACTGAGCTGTTCGCTTAGTCGATTCACCAGCGACAATCCAATATTGCATTGACTGTTGGATTCCAAGTTCATTATCGGCAATCGTTGCCGTAAAGGTAGAGGTGCCCGAGCGGGTCATCAACATATTTTGTCCGGTCGAACTGCCGTCTACAGCACGGTAAAATAATCGAACAGGCTCATCGTCATCGAGACCGTCTACTTGCACTGTGACTGGTAGCGCATCCCCAAAATGGGCTTCAATGTCTCCGGGGATAATATTACTGATGGTTATCTCAGACGGTCGAGCAACCGTATCCCACGGAATCAAAATGCGATGGATTGTTTGCAATGATGGCTGTGGCATCCAGGCAAAATAAATTGCCGTCAGTGTCAGAGCCGCGAGTCCAGCGTAGCCCCATTGTGAAAGAGAGCGATTGTCGATTCCATCCTGAATCCGGTCGTCGGTCAGGTCTAGGTTGGCTTGCGCCGCCATTGCTTGTTGAATCGAGGGGTGGACGTCGGTGGACGGTGTACGTAGTTGCCAAAAATTACTAACACTGTTTTTGATTTCAGGAGAGTCTGTTTCGATTTGCTGTGCAGCGAATAAGGGGTTGAATTTACGGCGGATATGTTGCACGGTCTGTTTGGCAAGTGTGATTGGAAACGCGATTACAAGTGCCAAGAAAAACATCCAGCGTCCGAACGATCCGAGGGATGCAGAAGTGTGGATTAGATAGGCCCAATGGTCGATCACAAACGCTAACAGTAGTAGTCCGGTAGCAACGAGAGCAAAGCGGCTAGCGGCGATTCCTAATTCGGTTAATTTCAACCGTCGACAATTTGCCGACAAGACATCGGTGATTTGTACCGTGTCCTCAGCGGTGTCAGTGCCAGCATTTGTTGAGATAGAACCAGTGGCCATTAGATGATGCAAAGTTGGATCGGTTTGATTGGAAAAGTACTTCAGCTACTATTATATGCGCATATGACTAGTATCGGCGTTTACAGTATAGATTTCTAAGTAATTTTGCCGGTGAATGAACGCCCAGATATATGAAAAGAGGCTCGAATTCACATTTTCATACGTTTGAATTTCCATTCAGGGATTTTTTTGATGATGTACATGATGTACCGCCAAAACCAGCGGGTGTAAATTACATTTTTTCGTTTAGCAATTGCACGACAGATGTCTCGAGCGACTTGATCCGGAGAAGCCACTAACGGCGAATTTTCATTTAATACCTCGGCCGTCATTGCGGTATAAACAAACCCAGGCTTTACCGTTAAAACATGAATATTATCGTGGTACAGGCGGTTACGTAGTCCTTGCAAATAAATACTCAACCCACCTTTGGCTGCGCCATAGATGTAATTGCTTTGTCGTCCACGATCACCTGCAACGGATGAAAGGACAGTGAGGTATCCACCTTGGCCTTGGGCTATGAACTTTGCAGCAAGTTTTTCGAGCACGGATACGACGGAGGTAAAGTTAATGTCTAGAGCTTGTTGGGCAACGGACCAATCGGCTTGCGCTGCTTGCTGATCTGGAAGCGAACCATGGCAAACTACAACGCCTTGCATATCGGACTCGGCCTCGGACCAGCAAGTTTCGATAACCTGCTGATGAGTATCAAAATCTAAAGCTTCAAAGATCACGGTCTTGACTTTAATTTCGTAGCGTATTTTGAGATCATCAGCGATAGCTTGCAGTTCACTTTCGTTGCGTGCCGCTAAGACCAGAGTTGTCCCTTGAGTTGCAAGTCGATGGGCAACTGCTTGAGCAATCCCGGATGTTGCTCCGATTATTAATACGGGGGCTTCGGATAATGTAGTCGTCGACATGAATATTACTCATCTGTTGGAATCGTGG
>JAYZBF010000102.1:0-8730 GCA_036338835.1 Planctomycetota bacterium | reverse complement strand
GAAGAATTGCTTGTTCTTGTCGACAACGGTTAGTCGTATATCTTCGTTGAGTTTGGGCAGTGGTTTTTCGAATAGTGATTGGAACATGAGCTGCCCGACAAGTTTATAACCAACAGCGTTGAGGTGACAGCCATTGATGGTCAAGTCGGTTGTGGTATTACGCATGGCCTTTTCTGTTGGGGTGAATAGGTCCACAAAGCCAACATTCAGTTCAACGGCGATTTTTTGGATCGATTGGCTATACGTCCGCAACTGTTCGTTGTTGAGAGTAGCCGCCAAAACGTTGGCTGTGTTTTCGTTGGCTGTTGGGCTGAGTAAGACAATTTGCGGTCCAGAAGTCTCATTGAATTGTCTCGTTTGCAGGTCGCTGACATAGGCTTTTAAAGACTCTTTGAATCTATCTAGTCCAGCGTTTCCTTGAAATGATTCATTGAATCCAAAAGACGCAATAATCACGTCCGCTTTTTCGTGAGTCAAATGCTGTATTGTGTCAGCGAAGTTATCCGGTCGAGGCTGTAGGTCAGCGGTATCAGCGGACCAAGCGAGGTTACTAATGGTTAACTGCTGCTCGGGGTGTGCTTGTTGGACGTATGATTCGAAATAACCAAAATGCTGTGATCGGTCGAGTAAGTTGTTTCCGATCAGCGAGATGTGTGTTGCTTTGTCTAGCGTCAGTGGGAGTTTGGTTGTCGTTGTCGTCTTTTGGGGAGCGCGTGGAGCGGATTGACGATAGATGCCATACTGGCGATAGTCGGTGTCATCTGGTTGTGTGGGTTCTTGGAGTGCTTTTAGGGTCACTGGGCTAAGCGTAACGCCCGTGTCCGTTTTCGGTATGTCTGTTGTGGTCAGATTACCTCCGAAAAGCGATTTGTGGTTCATCGCAATTACCATGACAGTAATGACAAACATGGCGACGGCAATGGCGATTAAACGTGATCGGTTGTGCACGCTGAAAGTCCTTTTTGAAAGAGCTTGGTCAGAAAAGATCACTCGCTCGGTTATTTGAGGAGTGATCAGTAAGTGTTATGATAGCCTTTGCTATCCGGCAAATAAATCACCTACGTATCGATTTATCGATAGAGAGAAACCACGAGCTTCCGAAAGACCCATGCATGTTTACATTACAAAATTTACGAAGTAAGAGTGAACTGGGGCGACGACTCACAGTTGTCTGTTGGTTTATCGGTATTGTCCTGTCGACTATTGCGTTGCTGTCACAAGACTGTAGTGCCGTAGCCAAGAAACCAGTGAATATAATTTTCTTAATGACGGACGACCAAGCCAGCTATTCTCTAGGTTGTTACGGCAATCCCGATGTGAAGACGCCTAACATTGATCAGTTGGCTCGCCAGGGAATGATGTTTGATCGGCATTACACTACAACGGCCATTTGTATGGGTTCGCGTGCGACTGTCATGACCGGTTTGTATGAGTACCGACATGGTTGTAATTTTGATCGTGGTCCGCTTGCCGAAGAATTTTGGCAGCAATCCTATCCAAATTTATTGCGGCGAGCGGGGTATGTGACCGCTTTTGCAGGCAAGTTTGGTTTTGAAGTGGAAATGGAAGGTGAGTCGACAACGGTTTTACCCAGCTATGATTTTGATGTTTGGGGCGGTGGTCCAGGGCAGACAGATTTTAAGACAGAGAAGAATCCAAGTATGGCAAAGTATGCCAAGGCGTATCCGCACGCGAGCAGAGCCTATGGTGCATTTGGAGCGGATTTTATTAAGACCGCGGCCACAGGCGATAAACCGTTTTGTTTGTCCGTCAGTTTTAAGGCTCCGCATCGACCAGTCCAGCCTGATCCCATGTTTGATGGTGTATACCAAGGGACAAAATTTTTGAAACCTGCGAATTATGGCCGTGAGTTTGGACAGCATTTCTCAATGCAAAGTCGCCAAGGTCGACAATATGAACGGTTTGATAGTTGGGGTTACCGCGACCAATATGACGAAGTCATGGCGAAGTATCACCAGTTGGTACACGGTGTCGATGTTGCGGTGGGGATGATAATGGAAGCAGTGCAACGTGCTGCTGTGGCAGATAATACGGTCATAATTTTTACTTCAGACAACGGTTATTTTTGCGGGTCGCATGGTTATGGTTCTAAAGTGTTACCCTACGAAGAGGGATCGCGCGTACCATTGATTATTTTTGACCCACGGCACGTCAATTCGGGCAAGAGTATTCGTTGTCAAGAATTAACAGGGAGTATAGATTTTGCTCCGACAATGTTAGATTTAGCTGGAGTACGGATCCCGCGGAAACTAGATGGGCGTAGCTTGCTACCTTTATATGACCAACCCCAAAAACCAATACACGAGTCGCTGCAGCTCATCAATGTTTGGGGGCCAGTAGCGTGTCATAGTTTTGCAGTTATGACAAAACAACATAAATATATTTATTGGCCTTGGGAAAAAGATAATTTTAAACCGGCTGAGGAGATTTACGATATTCCAAGTGACCCATTGGAACTGGTAAATATTGCGGAATTACCGCTGAGAGAGGCAAATATCCCAGTATTGAATCAAATGCGGAAAATTTATGCAGAGGCAGTCGGCGATTGGACAACAAAGGCATTTCACAAACATGGGTACTCGGAATATGGGCCAATTTTTGACCGCGATATTCCGTGGAAGTGAAAAACTAGTCAATTTGAAAATTGGATTTCAATTAATTTGCCACGAGGGCGATTCCGAAACGTATAATAGAGAAGTAACCGACTTTAGGTGCGAGCGGTTGTAAATGTCTGGTGCAACAGGAATCTAATGCAACGAATAAAATCTATAAGTCGACTTTCCACGCTTTTGATCCTCGCGATAATTAGCCTTTCTGGGTGCAGTCGCTTGGGCGAATCAATTGCGCAGGTGTTGCCTGCAAACGAGGTTCCCCCTATGACTGCTGCTGTTTCTCAGACATCGAATTCAGCTGAGGCTGTCGGTGCATCAAATCAATCATCCCCATCCGCCGCAGGCACTGTTGTGGCATTGAAACCTGCGGGGTTTGTCCAAGCGGATATTGATAGCGAATATGGTGAAATGATGGTTGTCGATGATTTAGAGGAAGATATGGATTTATTGAATATGGCTGAGTATGTTGCTGAGATAGATAAACTCAATAGCATGGCAGCAGAAGAAGAGGTATATGGTGGTGATAGGGGAATAACCCCACTTCTTCATGGCGAGGACTTTGAAATGATGATTCGGGATATGCCTAAGGAGGATCCATACATTACCGAGAAAGCTGAGCTGGCCCAAAGTTTTGATATTATGGAAGAATATTTGGCGTATCACGGGTATAGTGGTCGAACGATGCAGCGACCAGAGAGTCGCGAACCATCTCAGCGGGCGCGTAAAGTAGCGCAGCAAAAGCCGACTTATCCAAACATTCGCGAGTACTTAAAGAATCGCTTAAACTAGTCTCGCCGCATAACTTCTTTGCACGGCCATTGGACATGTCTATGGTGTTAGTGCTTGGTGCCAAACAAGCGAATTTGATCGAAATCGCCGGTGTCGTCAAAGCTGCCGATTCCAATTTGGCCAAAGACAAAGGTCTTGTCTTTCGTAGTCATGATCGGCTTTTTCATGTCATCAAAGTACACCTTGATTGTGCCAAGCCTAACGTCTCGCTTAACTCGCACGTGGTGCCAGTCCTTGCTCCAGTCTGTGCCGTCGGTGCGTTCGCTGGCGATACTTACGCGAGGTTTACCGTTGACAAGAAAAATTGAGTTAGCGTGGTCGTCTGCTTCCCGGCCTAAGTGGACATAGTAAAAATGCGACGGATCTTGATAGCCAAAGAACAAACACAGATCTTGGTGACCATAAACTTCTTGTGTTGAACGCATTTGTACATCGAGTTGAAAACCAGTAACAGAAATTTCTTTGAGTAGTGCAAAGTTAACGGGTGAACGTACAGGTGGTTTGTATTGGCTGTCTTTAAACATCGAGTAAAAGGAATTACCGTTTTCCTTAACGACTTTCCAAGCAGCGCCATCCGTTGGTTGCCAGCGCGAAGCGTCGTTGTCAAAATCTTCTCTCAGGAGATTCACGGGGCTAATCGTCTTGACGATATCTTTGAAGAACTTACCAACGCGCCGGTCTTCTGGTTGGTCCGGTGTATCTTTGCTATCATTGTTGTCACTGGCAACGAGGGCATTACTCATACAGCTACAGAGCAATAAGTTTAGTAATGTAGCGCTAGCAAGCAATCGTCGTTTGATCAATCTCATGATCTGTGTCTCCCCACAAAAGATAAAGATATCTATAAAATTAAAAAGTGAATCACATGTACCGACACGTCTATTATCTATTATTTGTTGCTGGTTTGATAGGGTTTGTACACCGAGCACAGGGAGTCGAGTCGGTTGCCGCAACGACCGCGTTGGACCGACCAAACATTTTGATTGTTTTGACCGACGACCAAGGTTGGGGGGATTTAAGTCTCAACGGAAATAAGAACTTAGAGACGCCGAATATAGATGCGCTGGCAGCAACGGGTGCTCAGTTTGATCGGTTCTTCGTATGCCCAGTCTGTTCACCAACTCGTGCTGAGTTTTTGACAGGCCGCTACCATCCGCGTGGTGGAGTCTTCAGCACGAGCGCCGGCGGGGAACGACTTGATCTGGACGAAGTAACGATCGCCGATACCTTTAAAGCAGCAGGATATGCAACTGGAGCCTTCGGTAAGTGGCATAATGGAATGCAATATCCGTATCATCCAAATGGCCGAGGGTTTGAGGAATACTATGGATTTACGTCTGGTCATTGGGGTCATTACTTTGACCCGGTACTGGAACACAACGGTGCCTTGGTGCGAGGCAGTGGTTTTTGTGTTGATGACTTCACCAACAAAGCGATGGAATTCATCGAAGACAGTGTCAAACAGGACAAGCCGTTCTTTGCTTACCTGCCGTACAACACTCCGCATTCGCCCATGCAAGTGCCCGATCGTTTTTGGAAGAAGTTTGATGGTGTAGAACTTGGACTGAGAAACCGTGATCCCAAAAAGGAAAACGTCCAACACACTCGAGCAGCTCTCGCCATGTGCGAAAACGTCGACTGGAACGTTGGACGTTTGATGAAGAAACTTCGGAAACTGGGAGTCGTTGATAACACGATCGTCGTCTTTTTCCATGACAACGGTCCCAACGGGAGTCGCTGGAATGATGAGATGCGAGGTCGAAAAGGCTCCACGGACGAAGGAGGCTGTCGCTCACCACTGTTAATCAGTTGGCCCAGAAAGATTAAGCCTGATACGTTTGTTACTCAAATTGCTTCCGTCACCGACCTCCTCCCTACGCTAACTAATATGGCTGGTATTAATCTGATTGGTGAAAAGCCGCTCGATGGCATGGATGTATCCTCATGGATTGCTGATCCACAAAAGGAACATAACAACCGAATTATCATTAATACCTGGAAAGGCAAAATCAGTCCTCGCAATCAACAGTATCGTCTGGATAATGTGGGCCGTCTCTACGACATCACAAAGGACCCGCGTCAGGACAAGAACATCATTGACCAACAACCTGAAATCGCGAAACTACTGAACCAGGCTGTTGCCGACTTCAAAGCAGACGTATTACAGGATTACAACACCTCTAATATTGGACGTCCGTTTGTAATATGCCATAAAGACTATCGCTGGACTCAGGTTCCAGCTCGTGATGGCACCGCTAATGGGAATATCATCCGCTCCAACAAATTCCCTAATTGTTCGTACTTCCTGAACTGGATTAGTACTGACGACAAGATTATATGGCCGGCTCAGGTTCAACATTCAGGACGATACCGTGTCTTTTTGCATTACACATGCAAAGAAGAAAATGTAGGCTGTCGGGTTCATTTGCAATTCAATCAATCGACCATTTCGCGAAAGATCACTGAAGCTCATGATCCACCGGAAGTCGGAGCGAAAGAAGATCGAGTGGTACGTGCCGAATCTTATGTGAAATTCTTCAAGCAGATCGAACTTGGTGAAATGGACTTGAAAGCCGGAGCAGGTGAGCTGACATTGACCGTTCCGGAAATGCCTGGCGACGAAGGAATTGAATTCAGATTGTTGATGTTTCAGAGAATATTACAAACCGAATGACAATAAAAAAACGGATGAAGAGTTGGTCATTGGTGGTGGTTGCAGGTTTTATCGGACTTGTTCCGGCGTGTCATGAACCGGCAACAACGGTCGATTCATCCGACACTTCTGCGGCACCAACAATAAAGCAGTCGTTGCCGGTGGGGACGAGCGTCGAGGTCATTGGTCGGTGGCAGATCGAAGACTTTGATAAAGACATTGTGCAATTTGCAACAGTGTTTTGGGAAGCAGAAGATTCCGTCAGTTTGCGGAAGTTGATTCGAGAGACGAATCTTGTACGAGGCAAGCGAGTCCTTGAGATTGGCACCGGAACAGGTTTGATTTCCTTATGTTGCTTGCAGGCCGGTGCACGCACGGTGATAGCAACCGATATCAATCCACAGGCGGTTGCTAATGCACGATTCAATTGGTTTCAATTAGAGATTCCGCAGACCACTGAGAATTTCGATGTGCGATTGGTAGATGCTGACAATTCGGGGGCCTTTGCGGTGATCGCTAACGATGAACAATTTGATGTCATTATTTCCAATCCACCGTGGGAAGATGGTGAAGTTCAAAAGGTTGAAGACTTTGCGTTTATCGATACTCATTTTGAATTACTCGAATCTATTTTGTCAGGCTTAGATCAACATTTGACGCCGAACGGCGAAGCCTATTTGGCGTACGGATGTGTGGCCGCGATTCGAGAAATCTATCGCCGTGCGGAGCGGCATGGATTGCAAGTTGAAAAGCTTGACGAGCGCGAATTGGATAACTTAGAGAATCTTTTTTTGCCGGGCATGTTACTGAAGATTACTCGGTCGTAGCTATCGTTGGCGAAAGTTATAGGTTGAACCTGACATCGTCATCATAGGATAGTGTGGGACTGAGTAGTTGCATGCCTTGCGGGATAAAGTGCATCGCAACTGCGCGGCGGGGAAAGTTGCTGCGATTGGCAGAGGACTGATGGAACACGCTGCCATGGTGAATTGAAATGCCACCCTGTGCTACCGGCGCGGCGGTCATTTTATACTGTTGCGCTAAATTGCTAGGAACTTGGAGATTAAATGGCTCATCAGTTGGAGCGACGTGATTGACGACTCCCGCGAGGTGACTGCCATTGGCGAAATAAAGGCATCCGTTTTCAGTGGTCGCCGCGTCGAGTGCAATCCATAACGTTACTTGTCGTTGGTGGTCTGTCGGGTCAAAGTAATAGTTGTCTTGGTGAATGGGTTTGGGGCCACCGTGGTGCGCTGGTTTCATAAAGACTTGGCTAAAGAAAATACACACATCAGGTCCAATTAACTGCTCAATGACCTGTTTTACTCGAGGGACCTGTGCTAGTTGCTGAAACACTGGCCGATAGAAAACTGGGTCGTCGAGTTTTCTCAGCGGCGCGTCTTCCCCAGCGTCTCGTTCTAGAAACCAACTTTTTTCTTCATCGCTAAGGTTGTCCCGAATTTGTTGGGCCCAAATGTCAATGTCTTGGAGCGCCGATTTGATTTGATCGGCCGTAAAGAATGCATCAACCGTCAAATGGCCGTCTTGTTGGAACTTTTCGATTTGTTGGTCGGTGAGCATTAGTAGGTTTCAAAACAGAGCAACACGTGGACTTTGTTTGGTTACGTCGCCGGTATCTGTGTTCGTCGGTAGACTTCGGCACAATGTTTTGAACAAGTATTGCGGTCATTCTCTTGTGAACAGGTTTTACAGATGACTGTTTGTTTTTCGCAAGATGAGCAATCGATCAGGAGATCTCCAGGGTCTCCACAGTGTGGACAAAACGAATAACGCTCTGATGGATTCAAATTGGCGTCTACCGACACTCGATTATCAAAAACAAAGCACTCACCGTCCCAATGCCCCTCCGGATAGTTTTTCAGATAGTCGAGAATGCCGCCCTTAAGTTGATAAACTTCGTTGTACCCTTCCCGCTGCATCGCAATCATCGCTTTTTCACAGCGGATACCGCCAGTACAGTACATCAAGACTTTCTGATCTTTATCGATGCCACTATTCTTAACCCATGTAGGAAATTCTCCGAAGCTGTTTAATCTCGGGTCAATCGCATCTTTAAACATCCCGATTTCCGTTTCGCAGATATTGCGAATATCGACGACCACAACATCATCTTCATTGCTGAGAGTGTTATGCCATTGTTGAGGTGAAATGTGATTGCGATCTCCATCTGGCAAAATTGACTTGTCCTTAATGGCAACAATTTCATCACGGATTTGAACTAGCCAACGCTTAAAGGGACGATCTTGTGAGTAACTATCTTTGAAAAAGACTTCACCATACTCTCGTTGTAAATATTCTTTGAATTCGGATATTCCTGCAGCAGAACCCGCAACCGTGCCATTAATACCTTCGGTCGAGACCAGTGTCAGTCCGAAGAGTCTAAACTTAAAGCCCGCACGCTGCAGTTCGCTACGGCGGTCCGCTAAATGAGACTCGTCAATGGCGACGAATTTGTAGAAGGCGGTAATAGTATAGGTGTCTGGCATCGATCGATCGTCAGTGAAATATTTGGATTATTGAATTTCAAAAATAGCTTCAATTTCAACTGCAGCGCCGGTCGGTAACGCAGCAAAACCTAGGGCGCTACGAGCGTGATAACCATCGCCGTCTTTACCGAATATTTCGTGTAGTAGA
>JAYZBF010000101.1:0-5060 GCA_036338835.1 Planctomycetota bacterium | reverse complement strand
GTACCACTTGGTGAAGAATGGAAAAATAACTAAACACTAGTTATATCCATTTGAGATACAAACCCCTTTGGTTCAATCAAGCATTGGATCAGAGGGGTTTTTTTACCACTAATTTTTTAATGTTATCCAGATAGGATTTGTTAATCATTCGCGGTAGAAGTTCCCCAGCCATTGCATAAGACAATCTACACGCTAATCGCTTATTCTCGCCAACACTCAAAATGACCACCAGCACAAATACTGACCACTACCATCTTGGATTTGACCTAGGTGGTACTAAGATGCTCGCCGTCGCCTACAACAGTGCGCTCGAGCCCATCGGCCGTAATCGCATACGCACCAATAGCCATGAGGGGACACAATCGGTAATCAACCGAATCATCGACAATATTAATGCGGCGTGCACAGCGGCCGGTATCGCATCCTCAGACTTGAAATCGATCGGCATCGGTGTGCCTGGAGCCGTTAATATGCAAGCGGGTACGGTACTCGGAGCGGTTAACCTCGGCTGGCAAAACGTCGAACTCGTGAAGATTATCCGCGAACACTTCAGCTGCGACATCCACTTGCTCAACGATGTCGATGCGGGAGTATACGGCGAGAGCCAACGAGGAGCTGCCCAAGGAGCTCAAAACGTGATCGGCGTATTTCCGGGGACAGGTATCGGTGGCGGAGCGGTTTTCAATGGCCATATCGTAACTGGACGGCAGCAGACCGCCATGGAAATCGGCCACATCCAAGTCGTGCCAAATGGTATTCCATGCCCCTGCGGTCAGCAAGGCTGTCTCGAGACGGTTGCCAGTCGTCTCGCGATTGCCAGCCAAGCGGCCCAAGCAGCTTATCGTGGTGCAGCGCCATATCTATTGGAAGCAGGCGGCACCGACTTGCGTAAAATACGCAGTGGTGTTCTATCAAAATCTGTAGCCAACGGCGACCAAGCAGTGGAGGATATTATCCGTTCAGCCTGTGAATATCTAGGCCAAGCCATCGCAAGTTTGGTTGTTCTGTTTGCACCCGATATGATAATACTTGGCGGCGGCCTAGTCGAAGCCATGCCGGAACTGATGGTCACCACAACACAAACCACTGCTCGCGCTCGCACAATTTCTATTTTACGTGATTCCTTTGAGATACGCGCGGCCATGTTAGGTGACGATGCCTCCGTTTTAGGCGCCGCGATCTGGGGGGCTAACGAGGCAAACAAATAATGCAAACAGATATCACCTATCGACCCGTTGCTGTGATTGATATCGGCACGTCCTCCATACGCATGGCCATCGCGGAAATCGGTTCCGACAGCTCTATCCGGATCCTCGACCGCCTCACACAGGCAGTAAACCTTGGCAAAGATACGTTCACTCGCGGTTCCATTCAGCATGAAACCATCGAGGACTGCGTCCAAGTCCTACTTAGCTATCAGCAAGTGCTACTAGAATACGAAATCTCAACACCCGAGCAGTTACACGTGATCGCCACCAGCGCCGTCCGCGAAGCGACCAACCAACTCGCCTTCCTCGATCGTATCTACATCGCCACGGAACTCCAAGTCGATGCGATGGATGAAGCGGAGATCAATCGAATTACATATCTTGGAATCCGTAGTGAACTTACCGAAATGTCCACAGACGCGACGATCGTCGTCTGTGAAGTCGGTGGTGGCAGTACTGAATTACTAGCCGTTCGCAACAATCAAATCGATTTTGCGCATACCTACAAACTAGGATCTTTGCGACTGCGGAAAACGTTGGATTCCTATGGAGCTCCCATTACCCAAAGTCGTCACTTGATGGAAGCGGAAATCAAACGAACTACAGGTCTGCTACATGACCACATCAACTCAGATCACCCCTTACAACTTGTCGCTCTCGGCGGAGATATCCGGTTTGCGGCGAACCAAATAAACGGATCTTGGGATAGTCAAACCGGCGCGACGATCGATCGAGCATCCCTCGAAACACTGACCAACGACATTTTAGAAATGCCACTCGATACCATTGCCCAGCAATATCCGCTTGATATAACGTTTCAAGAAACAGAGACGCTCGGACCAGCCCTATTAGCCTACGTAGAAATCGCTAAGCAACTGGAGATCCAACAAATCCAAGTATCTGGCGCGAACCTGCGAGATGGGCTACTGCAAGAAATGGCCTTAGAGGAAGCATGGAGTCGAGAATTTCAAAATCAAATTATTGGATCCGTTCTCGAACTCGGGCGCCGTTTCGATTTTGACGAAGCGCATGCGATACACGTTGCGTCATTGGCCTCCGAGCTCTTCAACCAATTGCAATCGCGCCACAATCTCGACCCGCGGTATGGGACGTTCCTTCGCGTTGCCGCTTACTTGCACGAAATTGGAATGTTTATCAACAATCGCGGTTACCACAAACACACAATGTATTTGATCAACAACAGCGAACTGTTTGGACTCGGAAAAACAAATCTCTTGCTCATCGCTCTCATCGCTCGCTACCATCGACGAGCATCTCCACAACCAAAACACGACGGCTTTTCCACCCTCAACCGCGATAATCGAGTCGCTGTTTCCAAGTTAGCCGCTATCTTGCGAGTTGCCGTTGCTCTAGATGCTTCGCGCAATCAAGCCATACATCAAATCCACTGTAAAACGGATGAAAAACAACTCGTCGTCTCCACACCCGATGCAACCGACCTCTCACTCGAACAACTGACTTTGAAACAAAATGGGAGTTTATTTGAAGAAGTATTTGGGCTGCGGATTTTACTACGCAACCACGCCACATAGCTGTCCTAGTTTAATCGGCAAGCTACGACAAGAGTACCACTTTCACAACGTTTCCGTTTCTTGAATTACTACCAACCCATCCCATACCATGAATAACTCTAAGTCTCCAAATAACCTCTTGTTTAACCGTGAACAAAGCTGGCTGCAATTCAATCAGCGAGTACTCGGTGAAGCATTGGACGAATCCACCGTATTATTGGAACGTGTCAAGTTCTTAGCAATCACAGCTTCGAATCTGGATGAATTCTTTATGGTGCGAGTTGGTGGCCTTAACATTCGTATCGCCCAGGACAATTTTAAGCCTGATGCCTGCCAACTGACTCCCCAACAACAACTGGATTTAATTAGTGAACAAGCTCATGAAATGCTCGCAACTCAATACGCTTGCTTTAATCACTCGATATGCCCACTTTTAGAAAACGAAGGCATCAAGCGACTCAAGATGGATGACGTGTCTCAGGAGCAACACCAACGACTTAGCGACCTCTTCGACCAAGATCTTTTCTCCGTAATTTCGCCGCTGAGCGTTTCTAGCGATGGCAGTCTTCCGTTGATTGGTAATCAGCAACTTCACCTGGCACTGCGCATACGACAAGACGACGAACAACACCCGTTTCGGATTGCCATCCTACCTATCGGTGGGCCCACACCTAGATTTATCACAATCTCCACAGAAGAACGTCACGCATTCATCCTCGTCGAGGACGTCGTTGCGGCGTTCTGCCAGAACTATTTTCCCCACGAAGAGGTCGTCGATTACGCTGCTTTTCGCATAACACGCAATGCGGACATGCGAGTGCAAGAAGAAGTCGCCGCGGACTTGGTGGAAGAAATGGGCCACGTATTAGATGAACGTAAAGTGAGCGAGTGTGTACGGCTCGAAGTTGCTGCTAGTTGTAGCCCAGAACTACTAGAATCACTACAACAACTGTTCGCCGTCCCCTTAGGATTCACCTTTTGCTGCGACGGACCGCTTGATCTAAAAGCATGGTTCCAGATTGCCGAGATGCGCGGATTTGAAGATCTCCAAATTAAACCTTGGCCATCTGTTACGCCGCCACAAATTGACCCAAGCATTAACATCTTCGACCAAATCAAACAAAACGATATTATTCTACATCACCCTTTTCACAGCTTCGACCCGATCATTGCATTCATAGAAACTGCCGCAACCGACCCCCACGTGCTTGCTATTAAGCAAACACTTTATCGCACGAGTCGCCAGAGCCCCATTATTGACGCTCTGGTTGCTGCCGCGGAAAACGGAAAAAGCGTCACGGTAATTATCGAGCTGAAAGCACGTTTTGATGAAGCTCGCAACATTGTCGGAGCCCAACGATTAGAGCAGGCCGGAGTACATGTCATCTACGGCGTGCGAGGATTCAAGACACACGCTAAGACCTTGATTGTCATTCGCCGCGAAACACAGGGAATCTGTCGTTATATACACTTTGGAACTGGGAATTACAACGAAGCAACCGCACGTTTATATACTGACATTAGCTTGTTCACATGTGATCCCGTACTCGGTAACGATGCAGTCGCATTCTTCAATGCTGTGACCGGTCTTACACACCCACAACGACTCGACAGCCTGTGCATGGCACCGCTAGGAATGCGTCAGCGGATTCTAGACCTGATTGCTTTTGAAACGAAACAATCTGCAAAAGGAAGAGAATCTGGAATCACTGCGAAACTAAATTCACTAGTGGATCCCCAGATAATCAAAGCACTGTATAAAGCATCGCAGGCTGGTGTAAAAATCGACCTGAATGTGCGTGGGGTGTGTTGCTTACAACCCAATGTTGATGGACAAAGTACGAACATCCGAGTTGTTAGTATTATCGATCGGTTCTTGGAGCATAGCCGCGTCATGCATTTTGTACATGCCGGGGAGCAACTAGTCTTCATATCGAGCGCTGACTGGATGCCTCGGAATCTCGATCGGCGAGTCGAGTTGCTCGTACCAGTACATTCGCAATCATGCAAAGATTTTTTGCTCGATTCACTGCGATCCAACATGGCTGATAACCAAAATAGCCATGAATTACAAAGCACTGGAAGCTACCAGAGAATTTCTGCAGAGGGCTTAACGCCATATCGCAGCCAACAGTTTTTATATCAACAGGCGTGTGATTCTATCAAACAAGCACAACAAGCCCAATCCGCCAGTTTTGTTCCCCACCGACGTTTGAAGTCATAAGATCATGAAAACCATTATCTTGTTGAGACACGCAAAATCTAGCTGGGATAGTCCAGCATCATCCGATTTTCAACGTCCGCTTAACTCGCGTGGAAT
>JAYZBF010000100.1:0-9137 GCA_036338835.1 Planctomycetota bacterium | reverse complement strand
CCGCGTGCTTCCGCGACCGAAATCTCAACCCCCATCGACGCGAATGCCTGCACAAACGCTGAAATGGGAGCAAAACACCCGTGGTCAATAATTGTACCGGCCATATCAAAGATCATTAATTTTGTCATGTCGTTTGGTAATTCTTTCATCGATGTTAGTCGTGACGAGTAAGCAGTCCGATTGCGGGTACATTGTAATCCAAAATCCAATTTGTGGTAATTCGTGGGCTACCAACCACATTTACTTTGATGGGCCAAGCTACGATTAACGTCGTGCCACAAGCCATCTCCGTATCATGCGTTCCCATTTATATTCCGCCGGTTGGACAGACACAAGTGCTGTGCTCAGATGGAATACTTGTTCATACAACTCGCAGATAATCTCTGCGATCGCATCAACATGACTGCGAAATTCTGCTTGTTCTGCAAGTTCGACCATTTGCGAATATGTGAGTTGATTGGCAATCTGAGACAAACCTAAATCGCAAGTCCAATCGCCATTAATACGGGTCAACTTGTACTTATCCAACAACCGATAGTTACGGACTTTTTGATAAACTCGATTTTGTTTAAGTACCTCACGCAACAATCCTTCGGTGCTGGGGTCCCATGCGTAAGGGTACATCTGTCCGAGCAATCCGTAGGGTTGGCCGACCCGCATGTAGTGAATTTGCGACATTTCCACTGGCGCTCGTGATACCGAACCGAGCACTCGCTTCCAATCTAAGCCCAGTTCTTTAACACCTATTTCATGAATTGACACTAAATCCTGTATAGGTCGATTCGCTGTCGTGTATTTTCCATCAAGCAAATGCATGTCGATTCCAGGTTGGATGGATTTAATCAAACAATCGCCCACGATATGAGCTAGCCAGCCAAAAATATATGCTAATTTTCGTTCGCCTTTTCCATACCGTTTAATCACATCCTCACAAACAACCGCAACATAGTCGTGCAAATGATCCCACGGAAGTGTGTGCTTTGTTTGGTCACCCTTCCATCCAAAAATCAAATGCGACCTTCCATAAAACAAATCCGCAATTTCTCTCGGACGATACTCTGTCCCTTGATGCACTAATTTCCACGGAACAACCTGGCCCCCAGTGATCGGGCTTTGCTCCATCTTAACTGTTCCATAACCAACAGATTTTCCCGTGTCGACACAAACAGCTTCTGGTAGTGTTTGAATATCTGACCCCAAGTACGCGCCAGACAAAAAACTGTCAAAGTGTCGGTGAATCAAACCACCAACTGGCAACCTTCTTTCGACTGTTTTTCTACCAGCCAAAATTGCGTACAGCGTATGACCCACAACACCACTCATGATTTTTTCCTAACTACTATTGATAGAGATCCAGCATGGGTTTACCAACGGAAACAGGAAACGGCCTGTCCAATTCATCGTAAAAATGTGAGTGGGGCTCAATACCTAACGCATGAAACATTGTCGCAGCTACATCCCACGGAGCGTACCGTTGATCAACAACTTCCCCACCAAAGCGATCTGTCTTACCAAGCACCGATCCGCGTGTAACTCCTGCACCTGCCAGCAAAATCGAATAGGCACTTGCCCAGTGCTTTCGACCCGCACTCGTTCCAGCAAAATTCCCTTCTATTGCAACAACCGGTGCTCGGCCAAATTCTCCCATCACAATCACCAAGGTTGTTTCCAGTAGTCCACGATTCTCAAGATCCTTGATCAAAACAGTGATGGTCTTGTCAAACCTTGGAATTAAATGATTTTTGAGCGCCGGAAAGATGTCGTTGTGAGTATCCCAGCCGTATTCCTCAATAGCGTCAGGCGCGAGGTCTTGGCCTCGATTCGTGTGATTAAATATCACATTTACGTACGGTACTTGAGCTTCGACCAATCGCCTCCCGAGCAAACAAGCTTGTCCTGACCGGTATCTACCATAGGCGTCGCGGGTTTTGTCGGATTCTTTGTTAAGATCAAAAGCCGACACCACATGTGGTGAAGACAGCATGTCAATTGCTTGTCCATAAAACCGATTGTTATTGCGTACTTGCGTGTTATCATCCAATGCCCTCTGATTACGATCTAAGGATTTCTTGAGCTGAACCAATTTCCGCATCCTTATTTCGCTCAATCGAGACTCATAACTGAGTCCGGGAATCGCAATTTCATCACTTGTCGGATCGCCCACCATGAGCGGATCATAGGACTTCCCTAAGATACCGCCATACATGCCCGGCGCAATATTGATAGGGATTAAAGCCGGACCGTTTACGTATATGGAATCATAGGGAAAGCGTGACTCGCTTGGTAAGTGATTTAAACTGGAACCGAGCGACGGCAAATCTGTCGGTTTAGGCAACGGGTTCGTCGATAACACTGGGTAATAACGACCGGTCATGGTTAAATAGGTCGCACTGCCGTGGTCCAAATCCTCGTGTGCCATGCTTCTTACCAACGTGAATCGGTCGGCAATTGACGCGAGTCCGTGCATGTCCTCTGTGAAATGAACGCCTGGCAATTTAGTTTGTAACGGCGAGAATGCTCCTCGTATGTGTTCAGGCGCAAGTGGCTTGGGATCCCACATATCAATCTGACTTTGGCCACCGCTGGCAAAAATCGTAAGCACACTTTTAGCACGTCCGAATCCGGCCTTTTCGCTACTTTTTGCTTCTCCTGTTATCCCCAACATCGCAGCGGACGCCATTTGCAAACAGCGACGGCGACTTAGCGTGGACTGATTTGATTTTTCCAACAAGTTGAGCATCCGACCATTATAGCCCAATAGCACTTTGCTGCCTGCTCTTTATTGCTTGTCAATTGCTGTTGCTTCTAATAACGAACTGCGACGGGCAGCATTTAATTTACTACCGTATCGTCCGTCGTAAAAATGTGCATAATTGACATTTCTCGTAACAGTTTCTACCTAGACATCCCGCCTCCACAACGATTGCTTCCACACATGTCCTCCTCAAGTAAGGCTGTAACACTTTCTCGCGATGTAGCAGATAGCGGTATTCATCGAGGATGGTGGATTCTGTCAGTGGCCTTCACCGCCATTTTCATGTCAGCGCCTGGTCAATCGCATTCCATTGGTACTTTCCGCAGCATGATGATCCGTGGTATGGAGAGTGTAAACGACACTCAGTTTTCCACAGCCTATCTAGTTGGCACGCTTGTTGGTGGATTTGCACTACCGTTTTTAGGGCCACTGATTGATCGCTTTGGTGCCCGTGTACTACTACCGCTAACATCTATGTTACTCGCTGCATCCTGTATCTTGATGTCATATGTTGAGCATTTACCATTACTGTATCTCAGCCTGGGAATGCTGCGGCTATTTGGACAAGGCTTGATGTGCCTATTAGCTACATGGCTAGTTGGTGAATGGTTTCAAGAAAAACGAGGGCTCGTGATGGGATTGATGGGGGTCGGTGGCGCTCTAAGTGTCATGACATTTCCGTTGCTCAATCGATACTTTATATTGAACTACGACTGGCAAACGGCTTGGTTAGTGCTAGCTGCTATTCTGCTAGTCACGTTCGTGATCCCGCCATGGTTGGCCGTCCGCAATCGCCCAGAAGAAGAGGGGCTTTTTCCAGATTGGAAATACCACCCTCCCGAAAAGTATCCGACACGCGCTACGAAATATTCACCACATATCACTCGGGAAACGTGGACCCGCAGCGAAGCCTTGCGGAACCCTACCTTTTGGAAGTTGGTTATGTGCATCACCTGTACCTCGCTGGTCGGGACCGGAGTAATCTTTTATGCGGATCGCGTCCTTGAGCCTGTGGGAATGTCAGGCAACAAACCCTACTACGTTTTAGCGTTGCAGGCGTTGCTTGCGACGATTACGTGTATCGTAGCGGGTTATTTGACATCAAAGATCCAAGCTCGTTATTTATTGGCAACCGCTATGTTTCTCCTCGCTACGGCCATGGCCCTCTTAGTCACGATGTCCAGTCCGTGGATGGTGCTGCCTTTTGCAATTTTGGGGGGCGTCCATGGCGGTATTATTCGTACCGTAGGCAGCGTAGTGTGGGTTAATTACTATGGCCGCGAGCACCAAGGAGCAGTGGCTGGCGCCGCTGTTAGTGTCGCTGTAGCAGGCTCGGCATTGGGTCCACTACCGCTAGCCATCTCCGAGGACATGTTCGGAACTCTTGAACCCGCCTTGATTCTGTTTATGTGCCTGCCGATCATCGCGGGGATTGTCGTGTTATCCGCCGCCCCACCCAAACGAACCAACATGGAATCTCCGCTAGGGGAGGGCGTTTTGAAAGCTGCAACGCACACCTAACTCATGAGAAATTGGAGCGCCAGTTCCCCAAAAGCGCAAAATAGTGTGCCACCGACAATCACCACAAGATATAGAATGACCCAGCGTGTTTTGGGACTGCGTTCGCGCCGCATATTTGCATATCGAGCGGGTAGTTGGGTTCCGCCATTGGGAGCCACGGGCGCTAGCGGCATCGTAAACATTTTATTGCATGATGGACATGTCGCTTGTTGACCAGCGAGTTGTGGTACGAGTGCGAGCAACTGGGTGCAATGTGGACAGCTTACTTGTGGTTCATTCATATTTCGGCGAAATGCTGAACTTGAGATCTGAAAAAAGTGGGGGTCGTGGTTTTACTGGGAAGCATCGACTGCCTTGGTGACGGCGCGGCGAAATTCCTCGCGTGGATTATCAAATCCAGCCGATTGTGACAACGCCATGCCAACAACTTTGCGGGACGGATCAATCCAGACAAATGTTCCTTCGCTACCTGTATGTGAATACGACTCGTCGTCATGTACCTTCCAGCCGAGACCATAGTAGCTCGTCCGTTCTAGTCGTTGGGCTGCTGTGTAGATTTCCTTCGTGACCGGAAACGTCGCTTGTTGAACGCTCCGCTTCGATAGAATACGCACTCCCTGATACTTACCCTGTCCGAGGAACATCTGGCAAAATTTAGCGTAATCCGCTGCCGTTGACACCATGCCACCCGAGGCTCGCACAAACGGCACACGCATGCTAGCGTCTCGCTGAAAACGTATCGACCATTGTTCACTATCGCCTGTCGTGGGGACCCCATATACCACTGACATTTCCGCGAGCCTCCCAGCCGGCGGGTGGTGACTTGAATTCACCATCTGCAGTGGTTCATAGACATTTGAAATCAGGAACTGTTCTAGCGACTGCCCCGACACTTTTTCAATCAGTGCACCAATGGTGTTATAAGCCGCATTGTTGTAGCTATAACTCACACCTGGTTCTTTGGGAGGAACAATTTCTGCTAGGCGATCCACTTCCGATTGTAAATTCGGTCGCCGCGGGAAATCATCACTCGGCTCCTGCAGCGGAAAAACAAACAACGACTTAAAACGCCACCCACTGGTATGCGAGAGCATCTGCTTGATCGTAATGTCGCGATGAGGGTCGTTATCAAACGCTGGCAGATGCTTGGATACTGGATCGTCAATCGACAACAATCGACGCTGTTGCAGAATCAACACAGCGGTTGCTACAACGGCTTTGGTATTGGACGCCATTCGCAACAGAGTATCCGCTTCCATTTTGGCTTGAGCCGCTTTATCCCGCCATCCCAACGCCTCTGATAATACGACCTCTCCGTCCTGTATCACGTACAGAATAACATTGGGCAGTTTTCCTTTTTCGATGCGACTGCGGTAAACATCGACCGCCTCGCTGAGCAGTTCGTTGTCGGCGATTTGCTCCGCCGTGCAATACTGCGAGCATGCCAGAAAAAACACCGCCGCGCAACACGCCAGTTTCGAAATACGTTGTAACTTCCTAATGATCACTAGCTTCCCCTGCGCCGCTGGGAATGTGAATATTCTCGACCATTTCCTGAACTTCTAGCGGCGGTGGTGGACTCACTATATTTACCAGAAACGCCGTGGCAAAATTAATCAACATACCTAGCGTTCCAATTCCTGCTGGAGCAATACCAAACAAGTATTGTTCCTTGGTGCCACCCATGAATTGAAAATATATAATGTAACCCAACGTAAATCCGATCCCACAGGCCATGCCTGCAATTGCGCCTTCCTTGCTCAACTTCTTCCAAAAGATACCCATCAGTAGAGTCGGGAAGAACGAGGAGGCAGCCAGCCCGAAAGCGAAAGCTACCGTTTGAGCAATAAAGGTTGATGGAGGGTTAATACCGAAGTACGTGGCGACCAGTAGTGACACGAAGGCAGCGATTCTCGCATATCTCACTTCTTCCTTGTCAGTCAGATTCGGATTGACGATGTTTTTCATCAGGTCGTGCGAAATCGATGTTGAGAGGACGAGTAGCAAACCAGCCGCCGTCGATAATGCTGCAGCAATGCAACCGGCCATTAACAGGGCAATGGCCCATTTAGGCAGTCCACCCATATGAGGATTGGCCATGATCATGATGTCCCCACCGAACCAGAGTTCGTTTGGGTTACTCATGTCGATTTCATTTACTAGCACTCTTTCGCCGTGTGCGCCACGTTTGTCTTCAGTTGGATATTTCGGTTTTTTTGCCGTCTGTACAAATACGTCCGACGTTCCCATTTCAGATTTTCCTTTACCGAAATACTGAATAACTCCGTCATCATTCTTATCCACCCACGCCATCTGCCCCGTTAATTCGAAATCCTTGAACCATTGAGGAGCGGTTTCGTATTTCTTCTGATGTAGATGGTGGATGAGGTTTACTCGGGAAAATGCGCCAATCGTCGGAGCCGTGAGATAAATGACAGCGATAAAAGCGAGCGTCCAGCATGCGGATTTACGAACGGCCTGTACATTTTTCACGGTGAAAAATCGAACAATCACATGCGGCAGTCCTGCCGTACCGCACATCAGTGCCGCCGTAATGCAAAACATATTGATCGTTGACAGGCTGCCATCGGTATATTTTGAAAAGCCGAGTTTGACATTGAGGCCATTCACCTTTTCCAGGAACGGCGTCCCAGTGCCATCTTGAGTAAACTCACCGATGAAGCCTAGTTGTGGAATGAAGTTGTTCGTCATCGCAATGGCGATGAAGATGGCCGGAGTCGTATAGGCAAATGCCATGACACAGTACTGGGCAACCTGTGTGTAGGTAATTCCCTTCATGCCCCCCAGTCCGGCATAGAGGAATACAATTCCAGCACCGATTAGGACTCCCGACGTCATTGGGATTCCGAATAACTGAGAAAAGACAACTCCAACACCATTCATCTGCCCCATGATATAGGTCATGCAAATAAAGATTGCGCAAACGACGGCGACACCGCGGGCGACCTTGGAATAAAACCGATCCCCGATGAAATCCGGGACCGTTGCTTTGCCGAATTTGCGCAAATACGGCACCATCAGAATCGTTAGTAAAACAAAACCACACGTCCAGCCCATCAGGAATCTGGACCCGTCATAACCGCCAATCGCGAGCGTACCAGCCATTGAAATAAACGTTGCCGCGGACATCCAGTCGGCGGCAGTAGCCATGCCGTTTGCTAAGGGCGAAACACCACCGCCGGCAGTGTAATATTCTTTAGTCGAACTTGCGCGCGACTTAAAAGCGATCCCGATGTAGATAGCAAACGAGATGCCAATAAAAATAAAATTAAGTGTACTCTGTTCCATCGTCAGTTATACTCTCGCGTTTTTATAGCTGTTCCACCTATTCCACTGAATCTATTGAATCGCTGGATTCGTGCTGGGAATCAAGATATCCATATTTAGAATCAAGTCGGTACATCAATACGGCATAGGTAATTAATAGCAAGACAAAGCAAATAATCGACCCTTGTTGCGACATCCAAAACCCGAATTGGGCATTGCCGACTTGTGGCATATTTTGATCCATCCAGTCGCGAAATAAAATACCACAACCAAGGCTAACCAAGAACCAAATCGCCAATATAGCGAGTGTTATATACAAACAGGCTTTGCGATGTTTTAGGGCGTTAGTGGACGACATTGGAGGATGTGCTCGGTTAGGGGTTTGTTGAGGGGCATTGCTTTAATCATATGAATCTAAGCTAGTAGAATAAACCGTTTACGTAGTACAAATCAAGTGCGGAAGCAAAAACATGCGGACTCACATAAATTAGTAAGATTTGGTAGCTTAACATCAAATATTCTGTCATCATTAACGAATCAAGAATTGTTTGTCTAATATCCTTCTACCATGCGAAAGTAATTCATGTCTGCAGGTTCTTTATATTGCCCGAAATGTGCAACTCCCGTTGCACATGGAATCCCAGCTTGTCCCTCGTGCGGGGTGCCGTTTGTTCAACAAGCGGCAGAACCAGCCGCAACACAACCTGTCTATCAACAGCAACCTGTCTATCAACAGCAACCTGTCTATCAACAACAACAACAGGTCTATCCACAGCAACCGGCGGCACATTTTTCAGAAGCCAACAACAAAAAGATAGCAGCTGGGCTCTGTGCGATTTTACTGGGCGGCCTAGGAATCCATAAATTTATTTTGGGTTACAATACTGCTGGCTGGGTATATCTCGGTATCTTCATCGCCGGCATCATGACCTCGTGCATTTTGCCGTTCATCATTATTTCAGCACCAGTTATGGGGGTAATTTCCTTAATTGAAGGCATCATGTATATCACAAAAACAGACGAAGAGTTCTATCACACTTACATCGCTAACCGCCGCGAGTGGTTCTGACGCTGTCAGATTCCTAGCTCATGTTTATCTTGACTTGCGCCTAATCTAGGCTGTTTCTTAACTTACTATCTCACGAATCACCCGCGCGTCATAAACATCGGTTAATTTTTCATCGCGCCCATTTTTCTCGTGCACTAGTGCTTCATGATCTATTCCCATCAAGTGCAAGATCGTGGCATGATAGTCAGACATCTTGGTGCGATTGACGACGGATCGATATCCAAAGTCATCGGTTTCTCCATAGGTTTGACCACCTTGAATGCCACCACCAGCCATCCACACACTAAATCCATAAGGGTGATGATCGCGTCCTTCGGATCCCATCGATACTTTACCGCCTCGCAACTCAGCGCCAGGGGTTCGCCCAAATTCACCGCCCCAAAGCACCAAGGTTGAATCCAGCAGCCCTCGCTGCTGCAAGTCTTGTAACAACGCCCCAATCGGTCCGTCGGTACGCTGGCAACAGGAACTCGTATTTTTCACATTGTCGGAGTGTGTATCCCA
>JAYZBF010000099.1:0-6038 GCA_036338835.1 Planctomycetota bacterium | reverse complement strand
GGGTCATTTGGTTTTCGTTCGTCAAAGGGAATCATATTCTTGTTGACCGTAATTCCACATTGATCCAGTACGGCTTCGGCAAGTTTACCACCCATGCCTAACGACTGAGCTACGTCGAGCAGCATCAAGTGATTATCTGTTCCGCCACTGACCAATTTCATACCGCCAGCTTGTAATGCAGCAGCGAGCGTTTTCGCATTGTCGACTGTCTGTTGACCATATTCTTTGAATTCATCCGTTAACGCCTCGCCAAAACAAATCGCTTTACCAGCAATGATGTGCATCAACGGTCCGCCCTGTAAGCCAGGGAAAATACTACGATTGATCGCCTTGGTGTGTTCATCTTTACACATCACCATCCCGCCTCGAGGGCCTCGTAAAGTCTTGTGTGTCGTCGTCGTCACAAAGTCTGCACACGCGACTGGGTTATGATGGACACCGGCTGCGACAAGTCCCGCGTAATGGGCCATGTCCACAAACAACAATGCGCCAACATCTTCTGCAATCTGTGCAAATTCATCATGAGGCATTTCTCGCGGATATGCACTGGCACCAGCCACGATCAATTTTGGTTTGTGCTCCTTAGCTAACTTTGCCACTTGATCCATATCTAAACGGTGCGTCTCTGGGTCGACTCCATAACTCACAAAGTCGTAGAGAATGCCGGAAATATTGAGATGCATGCCGTGCGTCAAGTGACCACCGTGAGCGAGATCCAAGCCCATCACACAATCGCCATACTCTAAACACGATAAATAAACGGCTGTATTGGCTTGGGAGCCCGAGTGTGCTTGCACATTAACGGAATCGCTGCCGAACAATTCTTTGGCTCGGTCAATCGCTATTGATTCCGTAGTATCAACATGTTGACAACCTCCATAATATCGGCGGCCTGGATATCCTTCTGCGTATTTGTTGGTCAAAACACTACCACACGCTTCCATCACAGCGCGACTCGTGTAATTTTCGCTAGCAATCATCTCCAATCCAAATCGTTGACGATTGCGTTCTTGTTCGATGCTCTCAAAAACGGCGGGGTCTTGCGTTTGCATTACGCTCATTCGTTTGTTCACTTCCTTCTTATCTGTAATTAAATGCAGTTTCAAATACGTTAAATAAAATAATGTGCTGTCAACTAAAAATTGTGGAAGCCCAACACTAGTTCGTCAATCAGACATCGCTAGAATTGGTGCCTATTCTGGGATTTGCTGCACCGTTACCTGCAAGGCACCTTCATTCGCTACTAGTTCAGCCGGGGAGTCGTTCACTCGAAAATAAAGCACTCCATTGGACGGAATCATAATATCTCCACCCTCACCTACAGCACCATAATTAGCTAAGCCAGTTTCGCCTAGTTGTTGTGGTTCATCGAGTGCAATCAACAATTTCCCCAGCGGCTGCCCCCGATGATAGCGTATCGTAATCCCTCCCGCTTCACTTTCCCATGGCACTCCCTGCTGCTGCTCGGTAGAGTCTTCACGGTGAATGACAAATCGCCCAGTAGCCGCAATTGCCAATTTCATCCCTGCGGTCACTCGCAAACCCGTAGACTGCCAACCACGATCAGCACGAACCGTGATCACTTCGGCCGCTAATTCAAGTGGCCTAACTTCGACAACATCAATGGATTCTCTCGCAATATCAAAACCATATTCCATATGCATCACAAATACTTGCCACTGCTGACGAACCTGAAACCATTGGTCACCATAGGCTTTTACCAAGTCCAGTGAAAACTCAGGTGAACTGTCCCCAATATTCTTCAGATGTTCCCGAAACGTCTTTTGAAACGCGGGATGCGAATCTAAAAAACTACAGACCGCCCAGCTCCAAGCGTAGGCATCCACTCGTAACTGAGCATCACTACCAAAATTCATGATTTCTTGGATCATCAGCCCTTTTTTCTCAGCAACTTGGTCTTTGATGACTTTGATTCTGCCCCAATAAGGAACGTCTTCTTTCGTTTTTGGCATCTGTCGCAGTTGAAGTTGTGTACCATTCCAAGCATGTGTGGCCAACAATTCAGCCATGCCCTCCATGTACCAAGGTGGCCCCGCGCTGGAAAAGTTTTCGAACATGAACGCATGCGTAGCCTCATGCAACAGTAAGTGACGACGATAGTAGGCACTCGGCTGCTCATTGATAAACAATCTGTCGCCAAACGCATATCCATGATCAAAGCTAGGCAATGTTGCAGGTATCAAGCCGGCTGCATCAAATTTCTTGCGATCTTGCATTAAACAAACCGTGACTTTCCAAGAAGCCATTTTCTCGGCAGCAATGTTGAAATACTCACACCATTGCGGAATCGCCAGTTCAACGATTTTAGGCAAGCCCTGAATGTCCGCGTTTACGGGCATATCGGTATAAAGCGTTAGATGTTTGCCTTGTACTGTTCGAATACCCTGGGCGAGAATCTTCTCCGGGTCCAGCGGATTTTTGCGAGCGGCGGCAGCGGGGCCGTCGATCTGTATTGGCAACGGTTGCATCGCCGGTTTGGTTTGTTTTTCAGGACTTACGACAACTGTGGCTGGAGGGCTTTGCGGAAGTGTCGTCGGTTGTTGTTGCACGCCTTTAGTTGCCGCTGTGCCATTTTGTTTCGCCACCGGATTATCGGATTGTGCGGCTTCGCGCGACGAACAACTCACCAATAGTAAGCAACAGCAGGCCCCAGAGCCCATGATGAATCTAGTTTGGAAACCGCTGCGCATCATTACAGCCTCCGGCGATGTTTCGCGGGTCCTCGTCCACGCATCGCAGCAACCGCAGCGACCCGTTCTTTTTTATACTCAACCGGTGTTTCAACTTTTAATTCAAAGCCCTCCATCGCATCCTGTTCCAACAAACGATTGATCCTCACCTCAATCTTCGTCAATAACTCGCCTTCATCATCCGAGACGAACGTATAGGCCACACCTTCACGGCCCATCCGGCCAGTTCGGCCAATACGATGTACATAGTCATCACAATCTTCGGGTGTGTCAAAATTAATGATGTGCGAAATGCTCGTTACATCGATACCTCGTCCGACAACGTCTGTTGCTACGAGTACTTTCAACGTTTCATTGCGAAATTTTTTCATCACACGGTCACGCATCGATTGGTTCATGTCACCATGAATACAGCCCACGTTGTCAAAAGTCTCGGCTAATTGTTGGGCAATACGATCGGTCCCTCGTTTTGTACGACAAAAAACAATGGCTTGATGAGGTTGTTCACGTTGTATCAAACGCTTCAGCAAGGCGAATTTTCGCTTGCGGTCTACCGTAAAATAAAATTGATCGATTGTATCGGCCGAAACGTTCGTGGACGAAAAATCTAACATGATCGGCTTATACATATATTGCGTCGACAAGCGTTGAATCGAAGGCGGAACCGTCGCACTCAGTAATAATGTCTGTCGATCTTTGCGCGTGACGGCGCGCAGTATCTTTTCAATATCCGGACGGAAACCAATATCAAGCATGCGGTCTGCTTCATCAAGAACAACACACCATGTTTCATGTAGATTCAACGTGCCTCGGTTAATATGATCGATCACTCGACCAGGTGTTCCCACCACAGCCTGTACGCCGTTCTTCAATACTTCGATTTGCTTCTTGATCGGATGGCCGCCGTAAATAGCGGTTGTTTTAATATCCATATAGTAAGCAAGTTTTTCAAATTCTTCGCGAACCTGTCCAGCTAACTCTCTTGTCGGTACCAATATAAGAGCTTGTACGCCCGGTATCTCTTGCGGCGAAGCCAGTTGCTCAAGAATGGGGATGGCAAAGGAAGCGGTTTTGCCAGTACCCGTTTGGGCTTGCCCCATTACATCATGTCCATCCAACGCTGGAGGAATAACACCCGCTTGAACCGGAGATGGCTCTTCATAACCAGCTCGCTCTAGCGAACGCCGCATGTCGCGGCTAAGGTCCATATCAGCAAAACCAATTTGCTGCTCACCTTCGCTACTTGGGTTACTTTCGTTGCCTTCACTTGCTGTTTCGTTTGTCTGGTCCGCCGGCGAACCACCATCAATATCCATTCTAAACCTGATTCCTGTTGCTGTTTTCGTTTCTTTAACTACCCATAAACTAACCGTTTAAGCCACTTCTGTTAACGGCAAACACTACGAGTCGTCACGAACAAGCGCATAAATTTCGTTTTGAATCGACTCAACCCCATTGCCCACGGCAACAAGAACACCTTCGCGATTAATTAAGAAAGCTCGCGGGATAGTATTTACATCAAACTTCCGACCTAAACGTCCCGCATCGTTACCGAAAATATTATCCCACGGCTGGCTCTGCTCGGTCAAAAAACCCTCTAAACGATCACGACGATCACTACTGACACCAATAACCACAAAATCATCATATTTCAGGTCCGTATAAATACGCTGCAAATGCGGCATCTCTTCAAGACAATAAGGACAAAAGGTCGCCCAAAAATTGATGAGCACAACTTTTCCGCGATGCGATTCAAGGTCAAAACCCTTAATCCCAGAATCCATACTCAAGCTAACACCTCGAAATGTTATTCGCTGCCCCATGAACTTCGACGATACTGGCTCAGGGGCTAAAACTAATACCATGACCAGCAACACAATCATCAGCCCAGCCAGATAGTACAGCGTCCGACGAATTCCTAATTCGTTCGACGGAGGCAATGGTGATGTCCAAGATACGGGTGATAAATCAGATGTCATCACTATTACTCTCTGAAGCGGTTTCCCGCTCGGAATCTAAGTCCGGATTAAATGTCGCTAATAACTTTCGACCTTTGTAAATATTGTACGCATCTTGGGCTGTTAAGGGTCGCTGGGAGTTTTGTTGAGCAAACCAAACATCATCTGTGGCATCAACAACTACGATTCCGGATACCGCGTCACGAGTAGCTTCGGCCGACAACACACGATCTCCAAAGAAAAAGCCCAGCTGAATCAGCTTTATCTGCTCATAGCCTCGATCGTGCGCACGCCGTTGTAATCTCGCGATATCGATTTCCGCTTGGCTGTCTAAGTCGTTCGCATTCATCTCAAATATTTCATCATGGGTGATTCCTTCTGCCGCAAATAATGCATAAATATCTTCGGGGCTGCAGTGCGTTAGATCCGCTGTAACGCTTTGAACCTCCGGAGCAGCGATTGCAATATTCATCAACGGTTCATCGCCTAACAAATATTCATAACGAAACAAAAAACAAGTTTGGGGCTCATCAAATCCTGGCCAAAACATCTTCGCTTCGTCGTGTAATTCTAATCGAGCGGGCGGTAAACCCATGATGTGAGGTTGTGTAAGATATAGTGCAAGTTCGCCCTCCGCTCGAGCAGTCGGCGTTGTATATTGTGGATCGATCTCATCGATAATAGACAATTCTTCGGCATATTTCAAAACTCGAATACGGATCGCCGGTTCCTCCGCCAAGGTTACTAGTCGCTGTCGCCCCGCGTCCTGTTCGAGTTTTATCAGTGCTGCAGCCGCTTCGACTTGAATCCGCCGATGGCCGAGATTCATCGCTTGAAATACTACAGATGATAATTCAGGGTCACCCAATAGGGCCAACGCGTCGCACAGTGAAACTGCCAATGCAACACCTTGGTCGACCTGTTCAGCAATTTCAGGGGCTGTCAAATCGGCTTGTTGTTTCATGATTGAGCCATCCTCAATCATGCTTAATTGCGCAACAACACCGGTTAACAATTGGACCAACTGAGTACTAATTGGAGTGGCAGCGTGAGGCGTTAATTTGGAATTTCGGCACAAGTAATTTGCGAGATCAAGCACCGCCGCCGCGGCAATTGGGTGTCGTAACGCTTGAAATAATGCGGGGAACAACAAATCCCAATTCGTGTCACGTTGAAAATAGGGACTCAACGCAATCGCAAACCCCGCAAGCTCTAACGGCGGATCATTAATCAACAATGCAACAACCGCTTCGGTGCTGGCATCATCGGCACGCGTTGCCAGCAACAGTAGTATCTGGTGACGAATACGACTCTCGGCACCCAAAAAGCTATAAAGCTCGATCAAATCCTGACGCTCAGGCAATTCCTT
>JAYZBF010000098.1:0-5338 GCA_036338835.1 Planctomycetota bacterium | reverse complement strand
GGCGACAAATTATGAGGTTTTGAACCTCAATTCGATTACCAAATCTATCACTGTAGAGGAGGTTGCCCAAGGAGAAGTTCACGCTGATTTGACTATTTCCTATCATGGTGATTACACAAAATATACGGATTTCTTTTTTCAAGCGATGTTCGCGGCTACTTGTGCGACGATCGTGTCGGGCTCGGTTGCTGGCCGAGTTAAACTGAGTTCGTTCTTGATTTTTGCGACCTGCCTGTTGTTGTTCTGTTATCCAGTAACGGGGATGTGGAAGTGGGGATATGGTTGGTTAGACGACTTAGGTTTCGTCGATTTTGCGGGTTCGACGCTTGTACACTCAGTCGGCGGTTGGGCGGCGCTCGTAATGGCTTGGTTGGTAGGCCCTCGTTTGGGCAAATATAACTCCGATGGTTCACCGAATGCAATTCCAGGGAGTAACATGCCGTTGGTCGCGGTTGGCGTATTTTTGTTGTGGTTTGGTTGGTTTGGTTTTAACGGCGGTTCGGTTCTCAGTGCAGATCCGGCGAAAACTTCACTAGTGCTAGTGACAACTGCGATGGCCGCTGCAGCGGGTGGTTTAGCTGCCGGAATAGTATCGTGGGCCCTCGGCAAACCGGATGTAACAATGGCTCTTAATGGCATTCTAGCTGGGCTTGTCGGTGTGACCGCCAGTGCGGATGTGGTGACTATTCAAAGCGCAGTTTTAATTGGGGCGATTGCTGGTGTTATAGTTTACTTTTCAGTAATCATCGTGGACAAGAAGATCGACGATCCTGTGGGCGCGGTCAGCGTACATTTGGTGTGCGGAATCTGGGGAACCATTGCTGTAGCAATATTTGGGCCAGGCGACATCGTAGCACAGTTAATTGGTATCATTGCAATCGGAACCTATACCGTAATCTTTACACTGATCGTAGGGTCCATACTTAAGGCAACTTTAGGGATCCGAGTGTCGGTGGATGAAGAAGAAGTTGGACTAGATGTATCTGAGCATGGAATGAATGCGTATAACTAAGCGTTAGTTTTTCCATAGTTTGCTAGTACGATTAACAGCGAGAGAATACTGTGTTATTGATTATCACGGCTAGTCATCAGAAAAACTTGGTGCTAGCAGAAAAGGTTGCGGCAGCAGCGACTGCCATGGGCATTGAAAATCAGGTGCTAGACCTGACTGCATTAGAAATACCCTTGTATTCATCGCGTCAACATGACGCGGGACCTGGTCAAGATTTTGAGCAATTGCGGTCGGCGATGAATACCGCGAATGGTCTTTGGGTATGCGCCGCGGAATATAATGGTGGTATACCTCCGGTGCTGGGCAGCGCGATTGCGTGGTTGTCGACCGAGTGCGACGATTTTCGTGAAATGTTTACTGGCTTGCCGGTGGCGTTGGCGACGCATTCTGGCGGCGGTGGACAAAAAGTATTGACCACCATGCGCACTCAATTCGCTCACTTAGGTTCCCTAGTATTAGGCCGCGAGATTGCTAGTAGTGATTGGAAGGAAGCAAACCCAGATTCAATTGCGGCAATGTTAACGGCGTTGCAAAAACTAATGAGTTAGTTGCAAACGCTGTTAGTTTTTTGTCGAATAGTTAATCCGTAACCTAACCCAAAGTGAACGCTATGCTTTCTCCCACCAACTTCAGGTCATCTCTGCCGCACAGTAAACGTTACGGAATCCCCCGCCGTGAATTCATTGAATACATGGCGACTGTGTCGGCAATTCCTTTGGCAGCAGTTACTGCGGAATGCGCCGTAGTCGATAATCCCCAGTTCGATGGCAATCCATTCACACTTGGTGTCGCATCCGGCGACCCGGAACCTGATGGCGTTGTGTTGTGGACTCGTTTAGCCCCAAATCCTTTACAGCATGGCGGGATGCCTAACGAGGCAGTACGTACACGCTGGGAAGTAGCGACTGACGAGGGCTTTACAAGTGTGGTTCGCAGTGGCACCGCACTCGCCATGCCCCAACTAGGGCACTCAGTGCATGTTGAAGTCGATAAACTCAAACCCCATAGCTGGTATTTTTACCGTTTTCATGTGGGCAATGAAACCAGCCCCATCGGGCGCACTCGTACGGCCCCAGCACGCGACGCCATGCCGGACCGCGTTCGCTTCGCCTTTACATCATGTCAGCACTATGAGAGCGGGTATTTTAATGGCTACCCGCATATGCAAAAGGAAGATTTGGATTTAGTTGTTCATCTTGGCGATTACATTTACGAATATGGGGGACAAGAAAATCGAGTACGAAAGCATATCGGTTCTGAGATTAATAGCTTGCCGGATTATCGAATGAGGTACACTCAGTACCGTCTTGATAAATCCTTGCAGGAAACCCATCGAATATTCCCCTGGTTGGTGACGTGGGATGACCACGAATTTGACAACAACTATGCTAACCTAGTGTCGGAGCAAGACGGGATATCCCCCGAAAAGTTTTTGGCGCGCCGCATGAATGCCTATCAAGCGTATTACGAATTTATGCCAGTGCGGCGGCGTTCCTTTCCGCAGGGGCCGCACATGACGTTGTACCGAGGGTGTCAGTTTGGTCAACTTGCGAATTTTCAGGTGCTTGATACGCGGCAGTATCGCACGGACCAGCCTAATGGTGATCGCACCAAGCCGCTGACAGGGAAAGTGTTTGATCCGCAAGGAACGATGCTCGGCGATCGCCAAGAACATTGGCTGATGTCCAATCTATTGAGGTCTACTTCAACTTGGAATGTGTTAGCACAGCAAGTTATGATGGCGCCGTTGAACCGAGGTGAGGGAGATGACCGGCGTTACAGTATGGATCAATGGCCGGGCTACGAGGTTAGTCGTCGTCGACTGTTGAGGTTCTTTCACGAGCGAAAAATACCTAATCCTGTTGTACTTACCGGTGATATCCACGTGAACTGGGTCAATGATCTGCAACTAGATTTTCAAGACCCCAAATCTCCACTGGTCGGTACGGAGTTTGTGGGGACTGCAATGACATCTGGGGGCAATGGCGGCAACCATATTGCAGAGTATGTGCGAGCAGCCGAGCAGAACGACTTCGTTAAATGGTACAATTCAAACCGTGGTTACGTGTCTTGTGATTTAACAGCGGAGACGTGGACCAGTCATTTTCGCGCAACACCATTTGTGGATAAATTGGGTTCACCGATTCTGACGCCAGCATCCTACGTAATCCAACAGGGTCGCCCCGGCGCGCTGTTGGCGTGAGGTGAGTAGGCATTGTAACCGAGCGATAGAAGTCGACTTATTTTCGCGAGAACGATTTTGACAGCAAAAAATACAATTGAACGTTTCGTTGGTTTGACATCACAGATAGCAAGCATTCAGCTGGTCTGTCTAGTATCAATTTGTAGTTGTGCTTACCCCGGGGTTGTGTTTTCCCAAGACGGATTTGATCAACAATTTCGTTCGGCGGTAACCCCTTTTCTGAAAAAATATTGTCTTGAGTGCCACTCGGGTAACGTAGTGGAAGCCGATATCGATTTCACGCATTTTACCGCAGTAACGGATGTCCGCAGTGAAATCAAAACTTGGATCAAGGTCCGCAAGGTATTGCAAACGCGGCAAATGCCGCCGAAGGATGCAGATCAACCACCGGATGAAATGCAATCGGCCGTACTGGATTGGGTAGCGTCATTTTTGACGAATGAAGCGAAAATCCATGCGGGCGACCCAGGGCCTGTCGTATTGCGACGCTTAAATAATTCTGAATATACATACACAATGCGGGACCTGACGGGCGTTTTGACTCTTAATCCGACGCGGCAATTCCCCGTAGACGGCGCGGCCGGCGAAGGGTTTACCAATACTGGTGATGCACTATCGATGTCCGCTAACCTCGTCCGCAAATATCTCGACTCCGCATCGGAAGTCGCGAAACATGCTGTGTTTACTCCACGGGGTATGCGTTTCTCAGAAAAGACGACGCGGCGAGATGTGGTGGATGAAATGATGGGCGAAATTCGAGGGTTTTATCAACAACACTCACACGCTAAGAACTCAGCAACGTTTGAGCACCAAAGTTATTTGTATGCGGGCCCCTATATCCACGCGATTGTGAATTTCCGACAACCGATTCGTGGGGGCGAAATGACCATTGGGGCGGTCGCCATTCAATGCGACCTAAATTCCAAATATTTGCAAACGTTGTGGGACTTGTGCGAGACACCGCAGCAGCATACTTTCTTATTGCGTCAATTGGCCGAGCGGATCAACTCGGCAACGCCTGACACAATTGGATTAGTGATAGCTGATGTTGAAGCTTGGCAACAATCACTCTGGAAATTGAATATCGTTGGTCATATTGGTAGATCTGGAGCGCCCACTGCTTGGCAGCAGTCGGTCAACCCCGTTGTTCGCTCGATAAATTTGACGCAGGAAGTTGATGCTGATCAAAAAGATGACATTGTCGCGTCGTTGCAAACGCGAGTTACCGGCGGTGTCTCGGCGGAAGATTATGCCGTTTGGAAATCGGCGAGATTAGAAAAAGAAGGTGAAGAACCCATCATGCTGGCAAATGTAGCCACGGTTGCTCAACGCTACGTTGCCCTTCGCGAAGAGAGCCTGAAGCACGCAGAAAAATACCTCGCAGTCGTTTCAGCAGCCCAACAACTTGAATCGGAACCGGACCTTAAAAAACTTTCCAGTGATCATGACTTGGATGAAGCGGCATTACGCGCATGGATGGGTTTGGTGGGAGTTGACGTTGTTACGCCGTTTAAAATTACGGGCCATATGTTAGAGAAGACCAAATCGGGCGGCGGCTATGAATTTATTAACGGCTGGGGATTCCCAGCAACTCCGGGACTCACCGCAAACTCATCGGATACAGCGGTACGGATTCCTGGGCTAGCTCATCCGCATGGGATTACGGTGCATCCGTCCCCAACTCAGTTCGTGGCCACCGCCTGGCAATCGCCGATTTCAGGTTTGATTTCCGTTGAGTCTATGGTGGTAGATGCCCACGATAGCTGTGGAAACGGTGTGGAATATTTCCTGCGACACCTGTCAGGCCAGCACGTAAGCGAATTGTGGCATGGCGAAATTGAAAGGGGAGGCAAGATAGCATTTGCGCCCCAGCGTATCGCAGTTAAGAAAGGGGATGTGTTGGCGCTGTTTATTGGACCGCGGGCGGGAGACCATTCTTGTGACCTTACGCGAGTCGATTTAACCGTGAAGGAAGTGGCAGGTGCAGAGCAGCAGTGGGACTTGGCGAAAGATTGCTCGTCGGATATTTTGGCGGGAAATCCTCACGCTGATCGACTTGGGAATCAAGCTGTGTGGCATTTTTATATTGGGCAAATGGAAACACTTCGCACGTCTAACGCTAA
>JAYZBF010000097.1:0-9548 GCA_036338835.1 Planctomycetota bacterium | reverse complement strand
CAAATGCGTGTTGGTTGTCCAGTTGGCTCTACTTCCCTTTAGTTTGGCGGATTCAGCCTCATGGTTGCCATCTCGTAGTTTTTCTGCGAGTAAACGTGTACTTGAAAGGATGATTTTATCGTTCTTGAATATTATTGTGGGCGAAAAGTTATATTGAATAGAGATGGGTTGTCCCGCCAGAGGTGGAATAAACGAGGTGGTGATGATACGGTCTTTTTTGTTGTCCACCAATTCAATGTCGAGCTGTGGATTTCCTTCCATCGCGCTTACGACATTTAGAAAACCAACAAAGTTGATGAAAATGCGACGCAATTCCGCTTGCATCGTTTCTGAGTTTTGTAGTTTGCCGACAATTGCGAAGGCTGGAACAATAATGTCAGGTTGAGGCGCGTCGTCTTTAAATCGGTTATCCGTGACAACCAATTGTGCGCCGGGCTCGAGGGCTCCGAGAATGTCGAGCCCGAAATCCTTTCCGGAAAAAAACGTGGAGAGTGTGGTGTCAGCTTGGGCGATACCTTCATTCACATCCTCATCATAGAGGTCCGGCGCTAGGAGCCACCACGGTGAGAAATCACGAAACATTGAAATGCTGGCAATGGTATCCGTGGGAAGCAGTAAGCTTGGCGCTGATCCTTGGGCGTCTTCTCCGAAAAAGTATTTCCGCGATTCTGGGATCCACTCGGCATCGTGGGCCGTTGTGAAATCCAGCTTTAAATGTTGATGATCAAAATCAATGGCTGCTGTTATGTAAGGTGATTTTGCGAGTTGATTGACAAGTCCGCCTGCTAGCAGTTCGAGCAGCATATTTTGTCGCATGGCTTGGTCTAGTTGGTCGAGCCCGTTGTTTTGCTGCAGTAACTTTGCGTCTGCCCAAAACCAAGCCGTGTGTTCCTGTGGCTTGGAAACCACCGTGGCTGATTGGTAATTTTTGTTTGAGGCAAAAGTGGGATGCGTTGTAGGATCAATAAGTTGGTCGAGTACAAATCGACCGAGGTCACGCGAGTTGGTGACGACGAGCGTGCCCGTTTTCTTTGCAAAACGGATTTCTTGAATCTGGTAGCCGATGATGCCCTCCCGATACTCACCCTTTTTAATAGGATTACCGCTCAAGAGCGCTAAAGGTTCTAGTACGCTGAGCACAGCATCAAAGACTTTATCGAGAACAACTTCATCGCCGCGGAGAACCAACAATATACCTTCAGATGATGGGTCGAAGGCTAGATGAACTCCGCCTGAGGTTGCCTGTTTAATGGCGTCATCCCACGGTAAACCAGTGATGTCTTGGATTTTGTTTTGCAGTGTCTCGAGTTGCGCTCGTTGGGCGTCTTGTAAGAGTTCGTCATAGAGCCCAGCATCGTACGCGGAGTTGATGACGGGGTGGGTTAGAATTTGCTGCAGAATCTCTCCGGGCTCTTGGATTTGGAGCACTGCAGCGGTGGACTCAGGCAACAGATCGTGGAAATTGGATTGAGCTGAGATTGTCGTGGGCGCGACAATTAGGCAGCAGACGGCGAAAAGGCGCGCACAAGACATAATAGAATGACCTTTGAGACGAAGTTGATACATTAATTATTGTATCGAAATTATTTTGCAGGGGGTGCAAGTTTTTGGCGATTGACGGCGAACGACCCTCAGAGCTACTGCGAGATTTCGAGAGCTGTAAAGAATGCGGAGCTTTGAAGCGTGCCAACGCCGACGGGATTTACGAGTAAGTAATCGTTGAAGTCATAAGCTATGGAATAGTGATCGTCGAGCGAGATTTGGGCTCTGTTGGATTCAAGTGTAAGGTCTAGGCGGTAAGCGGTGCTGTTGCCTAACGACACTTCGTGGGATTTCAATTCGATTAGTACACCGTCACGATACTGCCCAATCAATAGGTCACCGGCCCCAACACGTATACCGGCGACTTTAAATGAATTGACGTTTTGATAATCGAAAACAATAAAACCGTTTGCGGGCATCCCGGGGATTTGCGGAATGGTGATTGTTGTGGAAATGGTTGATTCGAGACTATTGAGTTGTGTAGTTGAGAGATTAATCGACGGTACGGTTAAGCTGGGTTGGACTTCAAGTAGGGAATCTGTTGGATTACTTGTCCAGCGAGCCGGTGAGAGTGCGGTGTTGTGTTGAATGCTTTTGATGCCTCGGCGTTTGCTACCGTTGTAGGAGTCGGGTTCGAGTACTCGAATGTCGTAAAAGAACGGCTGTGCCGTCGGTGCGTACACTCCTACTTGACCTCGATTAAGAGGTGTATCAAACGAGTATTTGTTAACCCGCTTCCCTGCTCCGTTCAAGTACATGGTATTGCCACGAATTTTGACAATTACGTGAGCACCGTTGGCTAGATTCATATGTTTAATGTTGTGGAGATATACATGCCTTTCGCCGTTGATGACTTCACCTGTTAACCATTTTGTGGTTGTATTATCAAAGAACTTATTGCCAACCCATTTCCAAAGTGAAAAGCCGGATGTCCCTTTTGCCGCGTACTCTAGTCCAGCGAATTTGTAGTTAAGAGCATCTACGTAATCAAAGACGATTAACTCGGGTTCGTAGTTAAATTTTGTTGGATTAGAGAGTTGTATTCTGATATCGAAGTCTTCAGGTAACTCGTCCCTAAAGTGGACGAGCGTGAAATTACTGACGTCGATGGTGTTGTCATGCGCAATGTCGCCGGTAGGATTTTGAAACAAGCTGCGGCCCTCTATCCGGAGCCCTTTTTGTGATAGTGAATCGGGGTTTTCAAGGTAGTCCGAGTAGACGAGTCGGCTTTCCATCGGGAACGAAATGCCAGCGTTGACGGTGAGAGTATGCGACTGACTTTCACCGGAAGCTAGCAAAACCTCCACCTCAACCTTGTCTGGTCCCCAGTGGTGGTTGCCGGAGATGTATACGAGTTGATTATTCTCGATAAGAATATTCCCGGTTTCCGCTGTCGCACTTAGAAAGGTCGTTTCGGCTGGAAAATCGGTTTCCAGTACAACTTGTTCGTGAACGGGGACGTGGATGCTACCTTGGGTATCCGCTACATCGACAGCATTGAATTCAAGGATTTCAAGACCTTGGAAATGGGATCCACGGCGATGTCCTTTAAGCCCAACAAGCCCGCCAGTAACATCCGATTCAAATTGATATGAAATGTACTGGTTTTGGTTGACGACCAATCTGGTTTTGGGGCCGTCGATGACAAGTTGCAAGTCAAACGAATATGGATCGGGCTTGATGATTTTTAGATGGCGCAAGCGGAACGTTCGCCCATTGTAAACTTCGCCTATCGTAATCGTTTGCTGGCCCGCAATTACTCCAGCAAACCGATAATTGTCTTTGTCCTTCAAATCGAACACGATGTAACCACCACCGTTAGCCCGTTGGTTGTTGGGGTTAGCAACGAGAGTTGTTGTGATGCTGAAATGAGTGGGAGGAGCACTTATTCCAATGGTTTCAAGTCCAGTGAGTCGGTGGAGTGAAATGTCCGAGTCTGGGACGTTTATGGTTTCCGCTTTTCCCTGAAGAACGTTGAATCCGTATTGGCTGCCACTGAGGACTTGGAGGGACAATGGTAGTGGCGCGGTGATTGCAATTTCCAACTGCTCGGTTGAACGGCGTCCAAATTGATCGGCAACCGAGTAAGAAATAATTTTGGTGCCAATGGCACTGCCGTCAGTGGTAAGCTGGATTTTGTCATCAACAATTGTTGCTGTCCCACCGGCAAAAACGGCATCGATTGACTCCAGTTGTGCATCGATGGATTGAGCAATTTGATCGTTTGCTAGGACATCCACAATCGCCGATGCATGGGGTTTGATTTTGAATGAGTCAGTGTGGGTAATGATCTCTGGATAATAATCCATCAGAATAACATTTTGAAATTGAGTTGGCGCTTTATGTAATGCACCTAGGCCAGGGGGGTTGTTCCGATCGATGCTCGGGAAAATATGATTTAATTTGATGTCATTGTCGGCGACGAGTTGCAGTTGATTATCATTGATGTGGATTTGGACGTGATAGCTGCGATCGCGATTGATGACTTCTTTTAGCCGTTGATGGATACGGGTTTTGCCGTTGATGCGTTCACCAATTACCCACAGATTACGGGCTGTATCAAAACCGGCAAACTTGAAATTGCGGTCGTCAAGATAATCTATTGTTAGGATCCCTGAGGTGGGAAAGGTGCGAGATTGGCAACGCGGCGATGCTGTGCTTTGCACGGTAGTCAGAATATCCGCAGATAGACTGAACTGGGAAGGCAACGCAGCAGGTGTATTGATGAGGCCAACTCGTGGCGCTTGTTTTCTGGCACCTGAGAGCACCTCGCCAACTTGGACCGTGTTCTTAAAAGCAGTAATTTGAGTGGGAATATTTGGCTCACCAAAATCGCGGCCGCAGATACCGTAAGCAAGCAGTCGCCGATCTTCAAGTTTTTCGCCAACTTGAAGTCGTCGTTGTTTGTGATGTCGCTGTTTGCTCGCCATAGGATTTATATCTCGAAAAGTGCGGTTGCAAATTGTAACAAACACTGGAAATACGGGCGATAGGTATGTTATTTAAAGGTGTTCAGGGCGTGTTTTTTCGGGTGTCACTCGATGGCTAGAAGACGTTAGAATATTGATATGAAGATCCTACCGTACAAGTTTGCAATTTTCGCTGTGCTCTTGTTAATCTCTTGGCAGGTGCCACTGCCGGTTGTGGCGCAGCCTGCACTGATAGACCATGAATTTCCGCTGGAAATGGTGACAGTGAATGAGAAGCGGGCTCGAGTGTTTATCGTACACGGCACGTTTGATGGGAATTCAAATTGGCCGTTGATTGTAGCCGGAAAAACCAGTTTTGCTTCCGAAGTGAAACGAGCCTTACCCGCGGGGTCGACAGTTCACCAATTTTTATGGAGTGGTAAGAATAACCACGAAGCGCGAAAAACAGCCGCTAAGTTTTTGGCGAGTGAAATTGCTGAGTATTCATCCCAAGGTGAGAATATAGCGATAATCGGCCACAGCCATGGTGGTAACGTAGCATTACTTGCGGCGTCCCAGTTAAAAGTCCCGATTGATACAGTCATTTGTCTCTCAACGCCACATTTGTACCTAGTGTTAGAAGACGCTGAGAACAAGGAAGTGGAGTTGCCGGTGTATTGTCCACCAGCAAATCAAAAACTAATTAGGCATATCGTTACTTTGTCACCTTCATCGGATAACGTACCTGGATTTTGGGCTGAAATAAACGGTATCAATGATGATGAAGGTTTGGCGATGACGAGGCCCTGGCGTAAAGCACAACAACTCATCTTGCCGAATGTTAGCGGTCCCTTTCAAGATTTGGCGGAGCGGATTGGACTTAGCGATGAAGTTGTAAACCTAGAGTCGCGAGATCACTTGTCGGTTACGCCGTACAATTTTAAATATCGTTGTGATGTGGTGGGAATTAAAAAATCACATCGTGTCGTTCACTCTGCTCGTATGGGTTACATCCTCGGCAGTGTCATTCAACATGGCATGTCCAAGCCAGTGGCCCAATATTTGTCGACGATTTATCAGTTTGAAAAAACGGACGATGGTTCGATAACGGATCCTGACGTGATCGCGAGTAGTCGCGAAGAATATTATGAGGGGTTTGACCGACCAAGGTATGGGGTGGCGTTGCGAATGAAAGAAGTCAAGATCGTCGCTCTGGAGAATGTGCCCGCTTTGGGTGAAAAAGAACCGGATCTTTATTTCAGAATAAAAGACATGGAAGGTAAACAGTTGTTTGAGTCGAGTGAGGCGGATGATGGGTTAGAAGCATCGTGGGTCGCCAAAGATTTGACGAAGCTGTTGCCGGGAATTGCCCGTGGCACGATCGAAGTCTGGGACGATGACTTTAACGGCGATGACCCTGTTGGGCAGCCAGTTGAGTTTCGGCTCGAATTTGGTTTGGATGCCTACGAGATTACAACCGTTGTAACGCATCCCGAATTTACGGCGACGATTACGTGGCAGAAATTGCACGAATGAACCAACTGCCAATGTGTGGTGCAAATCTGGTTCAACCAAGATTGCTATGGCATTAGATATTTATGGATGGTCACGGAATCGAGTTGTACAGGGAAATTGGCTAGTCTCTCGAGATTGATTTTGTTGATGAGTGCCTCTAATTGCTGAGCTTCAGTCACGCCTACTTGCGATAGCTTCGTGGGACAATCTAATGACTCAATAAATTGGCGTATTTTCGCTGGGGCGTCGTCGGGAGAGTCGCAATCTAACTGGGTTGCAATGTTGGCAAGCACATCATGTACGTGATCGCTACCGCGAGGATCGATACAATGCGTGGTTAGACGATCGAGGATTGCTTGAAAAAACCCGGCGATCGTTAACGCGACTGCTCGACCGTGTGGCACCGCATAGCCGGAGGTTATGCCGTAAGAAATAGCATGCGGCGCTGTTGTCTTGGAGATGTTTATGGCTTGGCCAGAATGGAAGGCCGCTTGCGACATTGCGTGGCGAGATTGTGGCGTTGGCTGGTGTACCGCACTATGCAAATGATTCCACGAAAGGGTGATTGCTTGTTGAGCATACTCCCTAGATTCAACGGTGGATTGTACGCTCCAGATAGACTCGATTCCTTGACAAAAAGCATCTAATCCTGTGTTGGCTGTTAAGGCCGCCGGCATGGTTGCTGTGAGTGTCGGGTCGAGGACGACTTGAGGCGGTCGGATTCGTGGGTCAGCAACGGAATGTTTTTCACCATCGACATAGATGACGGCGAATTGAGTGGTTTCGCTGCCAGTACCGGAGGTCGTTGCGATGGCAACGAGCGGGGTTGGGTCCAAAGTGTCCGTTGGAGGTGAGAGGATTAACTCTCGGCTGGGGACCGTTTGTTGTCCATAGAAGCTAATGAGTTTTCCTAAGTCTAAAGCAGTTCCACCGCCGATGGCAATTACGAGATCAGGTTTGCAGGACCGATATTTATCGATTCCGTTTTCTAGTTCATCAAGAGTGGGATTTGGAGTAAATCGGCTCCAGCGCTGGACGGTGAGAGTCTTTAGGAGGGGCTCCATTGCTTCCTTGGCGCCTGAGTGTTGATAAGCGGCTTCATCAACCACAAGCAGAATAACGTTTATCTTAGGTTCTGAAAGCAGTTCTTGTAGATCGCTGATTTGGCGGTGGATGATTTGTGGCATGATGAGAAACTTGTTGAGCGGAGTAATGGACTACAATAATTCGTGGGAACGGTAAGTTCTTCTATGGTATCAGAATCGATGACACGAGAATTAGTAGCGGATAACGAGCGGATGCGATTTTGGCAACGATGTATGTTGCTATTAACGATGATGTGTTATTTGTTTTACTACACCGGACGGCAAACGTTTGGTTTTGCCATGCCGGGAATTGAAGCGGAGTTAGGAATAGATAAAGAGTCGCTGGGGTGGATCAGTGCCGTAATGTTGTGGTCCTATGCAATCGGCCAAGCGATCAATGGCAATTTAGCGGACAAATTTGGTGGCCGCCGGATGATGAGTGCGGGCGCGATATTGTCGACCATGTTGAATTGGATGACAAGCTTTGGAACTAGCTTTGTTAGCCTGATTATTCCTTGGGGGCTTAATGGATATGCCCAATCGATGGGCTGGGCACCTGGGAGTCGAGTCATTTCGAATTGGTGGGCCTCAGAGTCTCGCGGCAAGGCATATGGGTTTTACGTGTTTGCCGCTGGATTGTCTTCTGTGTTGACGTTTGTAAGCTCCATGGTGATTTTGGAGATGGGATTTGATTGGCGGTGGATTTTTCGATTGCCGGTGATCGCGTTACTACTTGCGGGGGTTTTGTACTATCTGCTGGCGCGAGATCGCCCTCAAGAACTTGGTTTACTACCACTCGAAGAAGAGCAGCGGCCAGATAGCGATGAGATTTCAGTGGAAACTAATCTCTCGTCGTGGCAGCGTTATCGCAATGTTTTGGGCAATAAGCGATTTTTGTTAGCTGCTATCGCGATTGGATTTCAAAATGCCGCTCGGTATGGATTGCTATTTTGGGTGCCGGTTCATTTTTTAGGTGAGGACTGGAAAAATTCAGATGACAAATGGATTAGCGTGGCCCTTCCCGTTGGAATGGCTTTAGGTGCTATTGCAAGTGGTTGGATTTCAGATAATGTGTTTCGCTCTAATCGCTCCAAGGTTATTATCCTGTTTATGACCTTGGCGGCTGCTTGTTCTGCGGTGATGTATTTTCTGCCGCGAGGAAGCTGGTTGGGAATTGTCGCGTTGTTTTTTACAGGGTTTTTTGCGTATGGCCCTCAAGCTTCGTTTTGGGCGTTGTGTCCAGATATGTTAGGGGCGGAAAATGTAGGTACGGGCACTGGTGTGATGAATTGTTTTGCCTATGTTTTTGCGGGCCTCGGTGAACCGTTGATTGGCCGCATGATGGATGCCTACGACGAAACTTCGTTGGTTTTTGTGGTGGTGGCAATAAGCTGTATGGCGAGTGCTGTGATGGCGTTGGGGATTCGCCGTTGAGGTGTTTGCCAAGGGTCGCTAGAATTTGGGTCGTGTCCGCCGTAGGCGGATTCGTCGCCAATTGGTCGCACTAGCTGAGGTTTTGGAAATGTGGATGACGGCAGCGCTCAGTTTCAAGGAAGGCGTTTTTTGTCGTGAGTGAACAATCTACTGATCGAGCTGTTGTGCTCATTACCGACCTACATCGTCGGATTACCGGCGTGAGTGCAACCATACGAAATTTGGTTCCGCTGCAAAGCGAACAGCAAAACGTGAAATTGTGGTCGCGCTTACCGTTTGCAGAAAATCCGCGATTGAATGGTTGGCAAGTCTATAAGTTGCTCAGACGTCGGCCAAGGAATCGCAAGTTCCATATCTGGCACGCTCGGCGAAATAATGAAATGCTGTGGGCTCTATTTTTTAAAGTTATTTTGAGATGTCCGTTGAAACTTGTATTTACGAGTGCTGCTATTCGGCGGCATTCGATGTGGCCGCGTTGGTTGATTTCCAAAATGGATGCCGTGATTGCCACAAGTCCCGCCGCTGCCGAATTAGTTAAACCAGTCGTTGCGGTTGTGGGACACGGAGTAGATGTGGAGCGATTTGCTCCGGAGAGGTCACGTACAGCAGCATTGGCAAATCTGGACGTAGTATTTAAAAAAGCTATCGGTCAGTTCGGTCGGGTGCGACCGGAAAAGGGCAGCGATATTTTTGTGGACGCAATGATTGACTTGTTGCCAGATTACCCGGAGTTTGGTGCGGTGCTAGTCGGAAAGGTGACGTCGAAGTTTGAAAAGTTTAGTGAACAACTCCAGAAGAAAGTGCGAGATGCGGGATTACAAGATAGGATTGTGTGGTTCGGAGAAGTTCCTTTTAGTGAAGTGCCGGCGATGTACAATGCGATGAGTATTGTTGTGGCCCCCTCGCGGTACGAAGGCTTCGGGTTAACTCCAATTGAAGCGATGGCTAGCGGTGCACCAGTGATAGCGGCTGATACAGGAGCTTATCGACAGATGATCGATCAGGGTGTGACAGGCGAGATTTTCCCCGTTGAGGGTGATAAGCTTTTTAAAGATTATTTAAG
>JAYZBF010000096.1:0-9356 GCA_036338835.1 Planctomycetota bacterium | reverse complement strand
CAACGTTACCACTCCTTGACTTTGAGCGTCAACACTGGGGCGCAAATGAATATCTGAGTTCACCGATAAGGGAAATACAAAGTGACTTTCGGGCGTAACCTCTGGCGGGATCATTGCATTGGACCAGCGACTCAGCGGCTTTGCATTATTGGAATCCCAGTGTATTCTCTTTCTCAGTCGATCAAATTGGGGTACATAAGCATAACTTTGTATCTCGTTATTAGCCAAGTCAACCAGTCTAACGTTAGGGACTTGGACAACGCCCCCATCTTGTTCCAACTTGAACTCGACCATCCATTCGTAGGATGTCTGAGTGGGGTCATCAGGACGTAACACGATCCACTGTTCACCACGGTCACCATCAATCAACTCGTATTGAAAATTCGGCGACACAGTAACTGTTTCGACATCAATATTTCGCACTGCAATCCTCAAAGTGGACAGTTCGCCTTGAATTAATTGTATTTGTGATCGGATACGCGCTATCCATTCACCGTCAATCTCATGCATGCTCGTCGCGATCGTTCCACTGAAACTCGTGGGGTTCTGTGTCGCTCGAACCTCACACCTGCGTGCATCTGTAGAGGAATGAAATATGGCCAATAGACGCCCTCGATGTGATGCATCAAATCGACGCTCTGTGGTCGGGAAAATAACGTCACTTGGAGCTAGAATCCGAGCCAGCACGCTATCGGTCGTATACACACTCACAGTTTCACTACGTACAGATGCTTGCTCTAACGACACGACGGGGACTTGCGTTGTCTGTTCATTTAACTGCACGAACCCTCGCAGTTCAAAACTGTGTGATCCAGTTAGTCCTTGATTAAAAAATACTGATAAATACCCGTCTTGAGCAATTTGAATTTGTGCTTCTAAAGGGATGCCGTTTTGAAACATTGACACCGACTCAAGCTGAAAACGCTCGGGAATCTTAAAACGGTGCTGCATAACAGAACTATTGGTGACTTCAATGTCCGCAAAATAACGGACGACGACTTTCTCTGCGTCGACCGTAACATCGCACCGTTGTCCCACCAACGTTGTCGTGACTCGAGGGGTTGTCCTGATCGTCGGAAAATCGTTCTCTTGAATATCAAACACGCCACTAAACGTATCTGTGGCATTAAAGACCCGTTTCAATTTTTCATAATTTGCTTGGGATGCTGTCACGCCAACGTCACTTTGCCAGGTCAACTCGTCGTGAACTGAAAACGCCATCCAATGTTCGTTTTGGCGTTGCACCATAGTATGTATACCCGGTACCGCAATATTCCCAATACCCGATGCTTCATCTATATAAAACTGCAGCAAAACCTCAAAACCTTCTGAAGTTGGTTGCTCCAGCGTAAAATGAATCATGGTTTGCTCCCCTTCTTGTATTAGAGGAGATTCTGAAATCAACTGACCCGCTTGAATCGGCAATAGTTTTAATCGCGGATCAACCTGCAAGCTAAATTGTTGGGCATTGCCGGCGAGCACGTCAAATTGCAACCGAACATCCACGGTAACGGAGTGCGGTGCCAGATGTAACCATTGATATTGATCCACCTCCAAAATCGCCGATGTCAACAATTCAGCCTCGTCGATGGACCACAGCACTTCAAACAAACCAATCTGACCAAGCTGTACGGAAGTTTGCTGAGCCGCTAAATCCACTGTCGTTGCGCCAGCTTGCCCTCGCACGACTACATGCTGCCCACTTTCGATGTGATTCGAGATTAGATTCGCGTCAACCACCTTCGGAATATGCAATGAAAACCGCTGCGAATCCTCTTTTGCCAATAATGGTTCAATCAATATTGTCAGTTTATGCACACCGGCATCGGCAAGCTGAAATTGCAAGCCTCGTTGACTTGTATGCCACTGCGAACGGATTTCCTGTCCCTGTAGCGACACGCGTACTGATTTACATTCGGACTGCCAAAACGGTAGCACAACATTAACTACGGAATCAATCGTACTGATTTCAATAACCGTTGTAATCAGCGGAGTGATCCCTATCTCTGAAGTCACATCCTCTTTCCAAGTTAACTCATAGTTTGCGGACGTCATTAGCCAGTCACGACTTCCAGCTTGTAGCTGTGAGTAACGGTTTCGCATTCTTTGATAAAACTCTTCGGGCAAATAGACATATTCACCGTAAGGTTCCCTTTGATTATCCACAGGCATAAATACATCAAATACAACAGGCGCCACTACCTCGTCGGCGCTTACTGCATCGGTCACAGGCGTAGTCGGATCTTGGAACGCTCTAGCCATCTCACTTGCCAACAAGCATAAAACTAGTAGCAATCCGCAGGACAAGATTTGAGGTTTTAAATTTACGTCAAATCGCAAATCCGCGGATTCGACTAAATGAGAGCCTTCTTCTTGCTTTCGCGTACGAATTACAAACACGACAAACCAAGTTACCAATGATGCAAAAAACGCTTGCGAGCCAAATTCAAGCACAGTGATCGGTAGGAACAAGCAAATCGAGCCCACGACTGGAGGAATGATAAAACTGAGGTACCAACGCTGTCGAATTAGAACAAAAAACAAGCCCAACCAGCCGACAAAGCTGGCCCACGACATAGCACGCATCGTGGTTGTACGAAACGTTGTAAAAGTCATTTGCTCGTCCTGCCCTAATGCACCAGTGGCGACGACCCACAATTGGTCTTGTTGCAAGGTCGTACGATACGACGCCGCCGTTTGAAAATCACTTGAAGGCTGTTGGTACTTACCTATCATCCATGCATCCAGCGGTACAAAACTTCCTATCGCCATGTCGTACATATCTACCAACCGTTGTTGGTGAATCGACGTTGGCTTAACCGCCGGCACTGTGGGTCCACCGTCATTGAACCATTGGTCAGACGTAAGCACCACGCGATCACCTAACAGTAAAAATAGCAAGTGTTTGTTTTCCAGCCACGACAATGACGATTGAAGTGGAGTGGAATCTGCAGAGACCGTTGTTGATTCGCACAGCGAACTCGGCAACACATCTGCAAATTGAAGTGCTAGGACGTCTATCACAATTTCTGGCAAACGTGGGTCATTAAGTCTGAGTTCACGGTAGTGATGCAACCACATCGCCCAATTCAATCCTGCGGTCTCTTGCTCAAATCCAGCTGCGCGAACCAAGGCACTGGAAACGGTTTGTTGCAAGTTGCTGTTTAATACCGCAGATCGCAAACCGCTAGATTGGTCAATCCGCACGTTGTCTGTATCGGAGTTTTCCGACGTACCTAACCAAGGACCGAAAAGTCGCCGCATGATAGTGGGTGGGTTCTCTCGTTCACGCACCAATTCATATCCAGGTGGAATAGACACTGACCAATTGGTGTTTAAGACTTGGCACTCTAACTTTGGAAGAAACCCCTCAAGTTGTTGCACAAATCCAAGTGGTCTGCGATGAGCGTTGAACCGAATCGTGACATAGGACAACTGTTGCTGCTGATTTAACGGAATCTGGTATCTTCGCCTAGATGTCTGCTTTTCTTCTAAGTCCAAATAGACACGCTCGTCGTCAACAGTGATACTTTGTAGTTCAACATCCGAAGGTAATTGCACTAATAGAAAAGGTTCACCTCGATTCTCAACGACATAACGTACTTCATGCAAACTGCGCCCATGTGTCAGATGCCGTGATTGAACATGCGCCATCCAAACCCAATGTTTTTGTTTTCCGGATTTACGAACTACGGAAACTTGAGGTGAAGAACCTAAAGGCTGAGAATAAGCAAAACCTTGGCGAAAGCTTGCGGATCCCTCGGTAAATTGTGGCAGGGAACGATTAATCGTACCCCCTAAAAATGCAACTTGATGTTCCGTACCCCACCGCATATCCACTCGACCAACAAATTCATTCGCTGACGATATTTGATACAGCGGTAAATCTGAAAAAGTCTTGAGGTTTAAGATCCGTTGGCCAATCAGAACAAACGGAGTGCCCTGAGGGTCCGGCAATACAAATTCCCATTGGTGTTTTCCTTGAACCACGCTTTCTGTGACTTGTAAGTTGGTCCGAGTATTTCTAGCCAAGTTAAAGGGCGTTTGGCTTTCCTCCTCACCTAAGGGATACCAACTCCATTGCATTTGCCCATCTTGCCGTTCAGCAGAAGAAACTTGTATACGGTTTACCTGCGTGGCATCTGGACGAATGGTTACTTTCACAATTTCATGCACCTCGTCACTATGAACTTCTAGGGCACTGTATAGATCTACATCAAACGTCTGTTGGCGGCGAGAAACTGCAAATAACGCTTGGGCAACCGCCGGGTCGTGGCGATAAATGAACCCCACATCCTGTAACATCTCGATTTCCGCTAATTCTTGTGATTGAGAATTCAGGCGAAACGGAAGTAAAGCGGCAGCATTTAATACGCGTAGTACCGCAGGTTGCTCAGCAACGACACCAATGAAATGCTGTTGTTCGACCACTTGGTACATTCGTCGATTGCTCGGTAACAATGGCTCAAACCCGAGACAAGATAATTGGTTACCGGAAAATTCTCCGGACTCAATAGCACGCTGCAACTGCAATTTCAAAGTTACCGGCTGATTCCGCCCAACAGCATCGTCAAATACTAACTCCAACACTCGCTGTTTAACTCCAGCTTTCGTCACCGTGGACACCTGGAATTGACCTAATAAGCCTTCCGGCTCAGTGTTTACGGATATTACATTCCACGGCGACTTCAATGACATTCGCAATTCATGAATCGTTGAATCGCCTGAGGTGATATGGATCTCTGTTGCCAACTTAAGCAGCTTGGTGGACGCTTCATATCGCGATACTTGAGTAGCATGGAGAACGATTGGAGCGAAATCAGCGGTTACCAAAATCTCGGGGTCGGGAACGAACATCTCAAGAATTCGGACAGTAGTCCCTTGTTCCATGTTCAATTCACGCTCGACCGCTCCCTGCGGCACCAATTGTTGTAATTGTAGTCCATCACGCATACCAATACTCATCTGCCCCTGACGCCAAACCACATTACGAATCTGGATTACCGGTAGGTTGGTAGACTGTCCGAGTGTAAATGAAGCTACTGCTCGTATTTCCAATTCAGCATCAACCGCTACGGAGGCTAAGGCAATGTCATAACGATTCGCATTGTTTGGGTCAGGCTGAATCGTTAATTCCTGATTCCCACTACGAACAGAAGTCAATTGCAGAGCTGGATCCAATTCCATTGAAATGCTCCCACCGTCTTGATGGTGTGCATCTAATTGAATCGTCGAGACAACATCAATCCCCGCTTTACCAATCGAATAATCAACTTGGCTTGTATAAAACCTCGCCGCCGGAGTTGCACCGGTTCGAGGTGATTGATCGATCGTCAATGTTGTTTTAGTACGACTTCCCATTTGTACTAGCCAACGTTGAAACCCATCAGATACGGGAGGCAAGGTGACAGAACTGGGCATGTCCAACATGTCCAACATTTCAGACGTTTCCACCGCTGTTGATTGTGCCGCGGATCCCGAACGTTCTACGGCTGAATTGGTCCATAACAGACCAGCCGTAGACTTTAGCAACATGCCAACAGGAACGTCGATTACGAAAATCGAAGACGCTGCCGAGGGAACCGCTAGATCAAAGCGATGCACGCCACCGGACAAAGTACGACCGCGCAACGTCCAGTCGAACTGTAACGTCCCCGATTGCGGCACGATCAAAACTGGCAAGCCCACAGACGTCACTCCGGTCGTGGCCGGGAGGCTTTCATCGGCGGGCTCAACGCCATTGGGACCTGTATTAGGTGCCAGCCAGCGTGGTGAATTAATAGCCAGTGACGATTCACTCAATGACATTCGCCCGGAGCCAGATAACATCGACTCAATATCCAACCAAGCTTTACCAGCGGTCAATTGGTCACTCTGCTGTTTAACATAGTATATCGATCGCCGAACAATAAACGCACCAGAACCACCATCGCGTGCGGCGCGGCGTTCGAGGTCGGCCGCATTGATAGCATCGATCATATCCTGGAACGACTGACGCTTGACGGGCAAATACCCCTGCAAAACGGAGTCTAAATCATCATGATTGACTCGCACTGCCCGATAAAACAAATCACTCGCCGTAAATTCCTCAACTGCTCCGTTAGCACCATTCACTGCCGGTGACGTTTGTTGTGCTGATAGCTGACCAACAAGGAACAAGCACGCCATAACCAAGGTGCTGACGACCAACCTGCGTATGGCGTAGCTGCATCCACGACGTCTCCTAGTACACAATGTGGGGGCTTGAGCATCCATCATCACGCCTGCTTTTCTGAGGAACGGCTCTGACTCGCGGGTATGGCATCACTCGCCTCTTCATCCAACTCAATTGGACCGTGCGATGCTGGCCTACTGGGATCCATCGCTGACTGCGGTACTTCTAACAGCGAGAGTACAGCCGAATGTGTTTCCACAGTCTGAATTGATCCCGTATGCCTTACTGGTGGCAATAAATTTGGGGTCCGCAACAACACATGCAATAATTTGGCTAATCCGATTAAGAGGAATCCTCCCAAAGATGCTTGAATAATAAGTAACACCAGTTCTGGAATCCAAACCGCAGCTGTTGTCAGAACACCGCCGAGGACCATTAACGTTGCAGGGTGATGCAACCAATCCACAAACATTACCACCATCCCAACCACCAACACAATCGCCGAAACGATTAACAATAAAGTCCACCGTTGAAAGCTCGTGACCTCAAAGGACGGCACGGTACCAACCGATGAAAACACATATTGATTAACACTGCCGGTTGTCATCCGCTGCTGCTCAACACCGATCCATTGCTCTAGGGATTGTTGATCCAGTGCGGCAAATCGACTCCACCATAACCCTGTCCATTTCCATTCGTATTCTGCTGTCATTGCAGCTGGCGATTTAAACAAATGTCGATCGCTAGGCATAACGACCTGCCAATATACCCGACCACTATTGCGAACTCCCACAATCTCAGGCAAGGCGACCAGGAAACGATGAGAATCAACCGCAGTCCGCGTATACCAAGCTTCAATTCGGTACTCGGCTTCGACGCGTTGAGATGATAGTCGTACGATCAACTGCCGGTCACGATTAGGCACTACTTGGTCCAAGGGTACCCGCTGACCATTAATTGCCACCACTAAACTATCATCATCAAACGAAATATCCTCCGGCAGCTGTAACCGCACAAAAACATCATTCGTGCGAATAAGCATCGCAATACGCTCGCGACTTCCTTTGTCTGTAAAAATAGTCTGAGCCCAATATCGTTGTAATTCTGTTGCGTTAAGCGTTGCATCACGTCTCAAACGCATCGCAATTGGCACTTTTGCTGTTTCTACTGTCGAAAAAATATTTAGCAGGTCGGCCGCGCTACCCGATTGCGATTCCCGATCGAGTTGCCAATCTTTACCCACACGCTGGCAATGAAATACATCTTGAGTTTCAACGGTCACAGAATTACGTACCAATTGAGTCGTTGCTTGCTGTACAGGCATAATTAACTGGAAATTGACCGTCTGTGATTCATCACTCAACAATTGAGGTAACTCTTGTTGAAAATACAACACAATTCGAACCTGCCCACGAAGGTCGGATTGCAAATCGACTGCCACTACCGGTTCCTGTGGTTCGCCAATGTCACCTCCAAAACCTGCAGGATTCGTAATGACTGACCACGGTAAAGCTTTTTGACTTACAATAGTTTGCTGCTCAGAATTCACTACGCTTGTTTCCATAAAAACACGTAATGTCTTATTCGTGCGAACAATCTCAGGAACCTGCAGCACAATCTGACGGATCCCTTCATAGTCAACTTGATAATCTAACGTCTGTAGAAAACTCGCGAATTGCTCGTCCAAACGAATGACACTACGCGAGGACACCAGCAAACTTTGCTGTCGAATACGCATGGAACCACGAAACTCCAGCGAATCTTGTGCCTCATGTTCTGGGGTTGCCCGATATACCAAGGGGGTTTGGCCACTATCAATGTTTTCAAAGGCGTCTAAATCTTTACGCGTTCCAATCACCAAGCCCTTCATTTTAGGAAGTTGTGGAGTCATCTCGACATTATCCGCTGCCTGCACAGCAACTGTTGCTAAGGAACGTTTAACCGCCGCCGATGCACCGCCCATCGCCTTAATGCTTGGTGTCGTTAACGTAATGGGAATATCTTGTTGTTGCATAGCACTGTCGGTTAATCGCCGCGCCCGAATTACAACAACCAACTCGCCAACCGCATCATCCCCCAATGTGGACACTAAAAAATCAACTTTGCCAGCGGTGGCTTGAAAATCGACTAACGTCGAAGACTCGCCTTGACGCTGAAATACTTGATCAAACTCCCAATCGGGATGTTCAATCGACAAATCATATTCGCCGTTGCCAACGTACTGGCAACGCAATTCAATTTCTAATCGAACCTCCGTGGTTGCTACTTTGAAATAATATTGCGGCGCGATCTGCAATTGTGTGACCTGAGGTCGAATTGTGCCGACAACCGTATATGAAAGATTATAGTATTCAAAAAATGCAACATTTGAGCGACCACCAATATCCAGAGGAATTTCCTGATCTGCTGGATTCTTGCGACGCACATCGCCGCTGATGTGCCACCACAAAGCCCAATTAACATCGCTTGAAATTAACACGGATCCAGATTGTTTGACGGTATCAAGTACCTCAAAACCGGTGAACGTTACCATGCTTTCATTGGCATCACCAAAAACCGGGCCAACCGCGGGATCGGAATTAACCGCTGAGGCTGTCGGTTGATATATCGCTTGCAATTCAATGGTTGTTTGAGCAACCGGCTTATTCATCACAACTAACAGTCGCTGCCGTGCCCCCAACGGGTCGCCCGTTGGCGACACCTGACTTCCTGATACAGTAATGCGGTATTCTCCGGTTGGAGTATTCACCCACTGCATCGACGGCGGCAACAACACTTCAAAGCTCGTCACATCCGCACCCAATCCATCAATGCTAATGTCCACTTCGGCAGACATGTTTTTGCTACCTAGGACATTATATCGAGTAGCCACGGTTGCCTGATACCGAGTCGTAACTGGACTGTTGATTTGGTCATTTGCACTCCAACTGATTTGCAAATCCCCACCTTGAAAATCAAAGGTGAATTCGGTGGCATTCCCTGGTGCGGGCTTCGTTTGTACTGCGATTTCCGGAGGCGAGAACTGAGCCTTGGACAGCGGAACCACGAGTGAAGTAAAGCGGCCGCGTGCTAGCGGAGTGTCTAACTGTAATTGAGTGATTTGCCCAGCCTTCCGCAGCGGGCGAATGATATCTAGGGTAAGTGTGTGAACACTGTCAGCAGCACCGCGAATCCAACCCACGTGGCCCTCTTGCTCGTCCCA
>JAYZBF010000095.1:0-6467 GCA_036338835.1 Planctomycetota bacterium | reverse complement strand
GCGTCATCAACAAGAATCGTATCAGGTCCCGCAACTGAGGCAACTTTGTCGATGCTCAAGGCGGCAGAAATGCCAAATCCATAATCTAGCGTCAATGTTTCCCCGTGTGATAACGCCGCACCAGTGGGCGCTACAAGCGTGAAGCCTAGGTCAATTTCAAAGTCCGTACCGTCTATTGTAAAGACGTCCCCATCCCGCAGATCTGCCGGCGTTCCAACGCGAAGCTCCGTACCTGTCGTAAGGAGATCTCCCGTATTGGTGTCGCCAGCGGAGCTAAAGTCAAAACGCAACTTGAGATGTTCCGAACCCGCAAACGACGATAGGTCGACACGAGCCTGTCTCCAACCACCGGTATTATCGAACGTGTCCTGAACTTGGATTTCAGCATTAGGTGGGTCGATGTCCAGCTCATCAAAATCGGTTAGATTATTATCGAATGAGTTATTTGTGCTTAGCATCACCCATTCGCCTGACTCATCCGCAGCAAACACGCGGAACGAATCCATCATATCTTCATTCGCCACGACGGGATCAAATCGAACGCCTTGCGCGCCTTCCGTGTCAAGGAAATAGTTAAAATACAGCGTCGGCTTATCGTCTGCCGAGTAACCCTGCAGACTGAATTCGTTTGTTTCGACAGTACCATGGGTACCACCGGGAAAGTTTGCTAATGGGTTAAGACCGGTTCCAAAATGGAGGCTGGCACCACCAATTTCACCAAGTTGTGTTCCGTCATAAGAATCTAGACGACCATGGCCTGGATCGGGTCCTCGACCAATACCGGCTGACAAGTTCCATGGACTTTCTTCAAGTGTCGAGAAATCAATACCGTTGGCATTGGCAATTCCCGTTGCGATACTTGTTGTACCATCAACAAATACTGGTTGCAGCGTGCCAGTAGTATCAAACGCAAAGACGCGACCGTTCCCATCTACACCAAAAAGCATGTTGGCATAACGACCACCTTCTGTGGTTGTTGGTCCGGCCGACAATCCTTGGAAGTTTATCCCCTGTAGATCCGCAGCCGAAGTGGTAATATAATTGGCCGATGCGATATCTGACGTCGGGTTGTTGATCGTATAGAATCCACCCGCATCACTGACTGCGTAAAGCGTATTTCCAATGAACGCCATACCGGTAATGTCACCGCCTGGGGCGGTGCCACCAATACGCAATGGAGCTTGAGCTATATCAACCACTCCCGGTCCTGTTAGTTCAATAATACTACCGTTTTGAATTGCCGGTATACCCGTTTGTGCTAAGGCCGCCAGAATGCGTGCCGCTATCTCAACATTCGTTTCTTGCGCGAGGAATGGAACACTAATTCGGTTGGCGCCGTTGGAATCAACTCCTGTCGTTCCATCGCTATTTTGATCGACAAACACACCGCGATTGATAGGCGTTGTAAAGCTACCCGAATTGGCCCCTAGGAAGTTTATACGGTGACCGTCAAGCCCCAACTCAATCGAGGAAATTGATGCGAAGGCACTCGTCATATTCTGACCAAACAGTGCATTCGCGTCGTTTTCTTCGATATTGATTTCCTGACCTACGCCACCAAGTGCATGATCTCCCGCAATCGATAACCCAGCTGATGTTTCACTAGGCGTCGTCAAAATTGAATCGTTGACGAGTGTAATGCGATTGCTGGCCGCCGCCAAAGCTGCCGCTTCAGCGTTAAATCCAGTGGTTGCATTTATCGCAGCGACCATGGCGGTTACGATTTCCGATTGAGTTAAGGTATTGGATACCGTGACCACTTCGTTACCACCGGAAACAGCACCGTTACTATCAAACTCAAAGGTTCTTAGTACACCGTTGTCATCAGCAAAGGTAAACGTTTCCCCATCAGTGATTTCCGAGCCGTTCGCCGCGTCGACAACGAATACCGGTCCTGTGTTAAATTCAAATGTGATGCTGTCAAGATTAAAGGTATCCCCGTCACGCAAGAAGAATCCATTGTCTGGGTCCATGTCATAATAAATTTCGGGACCACCGTTGAATTCAAATTCGATACTTGGTGTTCCACCAATGCTATCATCATCAATATGGAACTGCAGGCCGTCAGTGATTTGTGAGGTCGTCACGTCATTCACCACGTCATAGATCGTCGCTTCGGCCGCCAACAACAATTTATCGGCTAATACCGCTGGTCCACCAGCGGTATCGAGGATGCCTCTTTCCACGATCTGTGTTGACGCCCCCTGCAAAGTTCCTGCCCCCTGCCGATCCCCCTGCGGAGCACCCGTCGCCAGACCGGTACCGGGGTCGAAACGATAAAGTATGTTTCGCCGTTGACTTGGGAACGGGGTCGTACCAGGTGCGAATACGGCATCGTCGGGACGGTGCCCTACGACAAACCCCTGTAGAGGACCCGGAGACGGGAAACCAAACACCGTTGCGTCATAGTGAATACCATGATCACTTAGAACGCTAGCACCTGTACCATCATCTTCGAACGTTCTAACACCGTCGTCTGGAGGATTCCCTTTGGCATCAAGATTCATGATCGTGCCATCGCCCGTACTAATCTGTAGGTAATTGCCGGCTTCTGAGTCCTGGGGATTTCCATCTTCTTCATCGACGGTAAAACCAAACATAAATCCATCAGGTCGCAGGGCGACATCTTGAACATCAAACCCAATACCGGCTGATACCGTTGTTTCTACTGCGCCCGTAAAACCGTCAACCGTTGAGATGCTTGTCGTCTCGAATCCAGCGTCGGCACTAACAAACAGCACGACGTCACCCAAGAAATAAGGGACCAAGCTAGAGTTATCGACAAACAACGACGTGCCATCGAATCGCTCTTCGACGATTCGATTAATGCTATTGATCGGTTCCAGACGCAATAGTGGATTACCCGCGTTTGCATCATAGAACTGCGCCATCTCCGTAGGAATAACGGTTTCATTTGAAACCGCGATGGTGTACGTCCCCACGGGCAACTCGACTGTTCCAACGAACGGATCAAGCGGTCCGATGGTTCCCCGAGAGAGATCGTCTAAGTCCGTTCCTTGCAACGGAGCCGGGCGGTCATCAGCGACGTTCGAATCGGATCCAACTAAAATCAAGTTACCGGCGGCGTCAAAAATACTGATGTTGGTGTTAGCACGGGCCAAGCCATCGGCATAGTCAAGGTCGAAAATGGCCGCCATACCTGTGCCTTGTGTTTGCACGTCTTCGTAAGATACATCGAATGTGTAGAAGTCCACATCACCCGCGGTACTAAGACTACCAGCTACACTAACTACTGAGCGATCAGTTTGTAATAGATTCCCGAGGCTCTGGGCACCCGCCGCTGTGTCATTATTGGCTGTCTGATCTTCGCTGACTTCACCCGCAAGCGGAGAATGCACCGGCAAACCGACGATTTCTACGCCCGCAGTTGCATAGCGGATATCAGCGAATTGGATCGAAGAACCCGGTTCTTCGTCTAACTCTTGCAGGCGAACTTGCAACTGGTAGCTACCACCAACTAATTGGTCAGCACTCAGCACGCGGACGTGATATGTATTTATTTGCCCTAAAGCACCCGGCAGCAACAACCTCATGCCAGCATCTTTGGCGTTGGTCGTTCCGTTATCGAACACGCCGAAGACGGATTTCCCCAAAGGCTGAGCCTCGCTGGTCAACGTTAAACTAGGTTCGTTATTTGGATTCGTCTGAGCAGCCGATGCGTCGCCAGAGTTGTCAGATCGATACAGAACTCGCCCAGCGCTGTCTAGCAATTCGATAACCGTATCCAATTGCACTTCGGTGCGATCAATGTCGAGCCAGATTTCAGTACCGGCGACGGCCTCGAATCGATATACGTCTTGATCAGTCGGTGTCTCAATCGTGCCTTGGATTTCAAAGCCCAATCTCGCCAATTCATCTCCAGCAAACTGATTGACCGCCAACTGTCCCACAAATTGCGATGATGCTGGATCAAAATTCTCGTAGATAGGTTGGCCATGGTCATCCGATTCCCGTTCATTGATGAACGACAGATTACGGTCATTGCTATATTGCAGTAAATTGACTCCGTCCCAGTCACCGGGATTTGGCGTATTTCCAATTCCGCCACCACCTCCCGTATCGGTATCCACATCCCATCCAATCAGACCCAACACACTAATATCGTTCGGACGTATAATCGCTTCGCCATTAGCCTCCGGTGTAGGATTTAATATCGGATCCATAACTCCTAGATAGACGTCACCGATGAGCCCACGGTGTTTGAAGTGTGGAGGTTGATTACCGTCACCCGCGACTCCGGTCGACATAGGTATGTCACCCACGGTAAGTCCCGTAATCCCAGTGATCCCGACGGGATCAAACTTGCCATCATAAAACACTGCATCCGGACCATCATTCAGGATGCGCGCTGCGTTGGTGAAATCGGCAGCACCAGCTCCCGGAGCAATCCTAAACATATCCTGCGGAGCCATGTTATCAAAGGACTGACCCACGCTGCTGATAAACCCAAGTGAATGCAAAATCTCATGAGCGATCAGCGATATAGTACCCGGCTGCGTTGGATCAAAAGTGTCGGAGATAATAAAGTACCCGTCACATGCTGTCCAGCAATTGCCGCTGCGATTGAAGGTTACACCGTTAATATCTAACGACTCCAATGCCTTCGCATTGGCTTGTGAAATATAAACCGTGTCCTCAGCTGCACCACCAGTCACATTCAGCTGGGCGAACGTAGGCAACTGGTTAAGCAATACTTGCTCATCGGTGGTTCCATCTGCAACCATCGCGCTACGCACATCATCATACTGAATCGCGCCGATGGAGGCGGTCGAGAACATTCCGCCAATCACACCCGGTGGGAGGGCACCGGTGTCCATATCCAAAGACAAGGATATAGGATCTTGCAATATTCCTTCTAGTAACGTTACTGCATCGTCGACACGCAATGCCAATGTAGATCCCGCTGCGATGCCACTACCAAGATTTACAACTACTTCAGTACTTGTCGGTGTCGTTGGCCCACCGCTACCAATGTCGGTAGAATCGTTGGCGGTATCCGTTTGTAATTGACCGCTCGGCGTATAGCCCGCGCCGACGGTATCATCAGCAATGGAAGTCAAAACAACTGGATAATGGGGTTGACCAACAATATTGATCGAGCCACCAATACGATCATCAATATCAAGCGGCTTTCCATTTGCGGTGAACCCCGCAGGATTGTTGGCATCCAAATCTACCAGCTTCACCACTAAGCTTTCGCGCACACTACTTTCTAAGCGTAGGCCGCCGTAGGTATGAAAATCTGGTACATGAATTGAGTTAACCACAACGTGTACGATGTCCGTGTCATCCCAAACGCCTTCGGTAGTCAACGTGCCGCCACGGACAAGCATCGCATTCAGGGCATTATCTGCAATGATATTGCCTTGGACGAGCGGTCCTTGATTACCCACTCGACCGTCAATCGGATTGGCTTCCGCCGTTTGGCGGCCAGCATCCTGAACAAACGTATAATTCAAGTCGTTGACGCCTAGACTTATTATGGCAGCTAGGTTGTGTTGAATAATATTATCAGCGATTACCGGTTGATCTCCCGTGACAAAAATGACTGCCGCACCATTTTCACCACGTCCGTTGCGATCCGCATCTTGGACACGACTTCCGCTCTCGTTGTACTCTAATCGAGTCCGAGTGATCCTTGCATTGGCATCGCGTATTTCGATTGCATTAAATGCCGCAAACGTACCCTCGATGCGACTTACGCCACCGCCATAGGCGACGACTGCATGATCCACACTTAGATTACTAAAGGGGCTAGCATATATCCCGGACCAGTCTCCGGAATTCGCTACCACGGAACCATCTTGATTAGTCGTATCGAATGTTCCGCCGGCACCGTAGCGGGTATCACGCATTGATGTTAACACCACTTCGTGGTTCTGATTACCTTCTGCAAGCAACAATGTACCCACGGTCATGTCGATTCTAGCACCGTCCAACTTGACGACTGTACCTGGGTCAATGACTAGGCTGGAATCATATCTCGCTGCTAAAATCCGTGCGCCAGTCACGGCATCCACACCCGTCTGGATAGGTCCGCCGACGCCATGATCTACGATCAAATTTTCTGTGATAACGTGCACGATATCCGTGTCGTCAAATCTCGCTGCTACGTCCAGTTTATTGACTCCACCCCCGGAAGGAGTATTTATTCTCAACAACATACCGTTAATAGAGTTATCTACGATTGTATTGCCAAAAATTTCTGGTCCGACGCGTGAGTAGTCCGGTGTAAATGGAATAGCTTGGTATTTTGATTCATTGAATCGTGTTTCGAGGAAACTGTTAGGCGTCGCCGAAATCGCTGCGTTTGCATTATTTTGAATCGTATTGTGAGTTATGGTTGGCAAGGCATCGTCCAAGTGGATTGGGCTAATCACCTCTAGGCTACCGCCGACGGCAACCGAACCACCACCGTAGTTAATAGTGACATGGTTGATCAAATC
>JAYZBF010000094.1:0-5661 GCA_036338835.1 Planctomycetota bacterium | reverse complement strand
CCGCACAGCCAGCGACTACCAAGACCGCACGTTCGGCAATAACTGGGGAATGCTGATCGAAGAGATCAAGCTACTTGCTCGGGGCGTATTTGTTCTCGACGCTGATGGTGTTGTGCAATATGCTCAAACCGTTACCGAAGTAACCCATGAACCTGATTACGATGCTGCAATGGCCGTATTAAACGGATTGCTATAAGCACCTACAGTATCATTGACCACTCACGGGCACATTCTGCTAACAACAGCAGAGCGTGCCCGTTTTCTTTGTTAATCGAGACAAACCTACAGCTATTGGCCAGCGAGCATCTCTTGCAATACCTGGGACGCTTTTTCGACCGCAGCTCCAATTTGCGAAGGATCTTTGCCTCCTGCTTGAGCCATATCTGGCTTACCACCACCTCCACCACCGACAACTGGAGCAACTTCACGTACCCAATCGCCAGCATTGATTCCTTGAGCCACCAACTCTCGGCTGACTCCCGCGACTAATACGACTTTGGAATCACCCTGAGCGCCGAGTAGCATAATTGCCGAACGCTCGGTTTTCTTGCGGATCTGATCAATCAATTGTCGCATCAAATTAGGATTAGCGCCACCAATGTCAGCCACCACAACCATTGCACCTGCGATCTCTTCACCCTGTTCCAACAAACTGTCGGCTGAAAGTTCCTCACTTGTCGCCTGTTGTTCAATCTCTTGCTTTAAACGATCACACTCCTGTAACACTGCCTCGACACGCTCCATCAAATCAGCCACAGCGACATTCAGCAATCGAGCGCCTTGTCGTAATGCACGCCGCATCTGCTGGTAGTTTAATTCCTCTGTAGTCGTTGCACCCTCAGTCGGCGCATCCGTTTGGTCCGCCGCCGCTCCACCACCGGATAACTGTTTCTTCAACGCCCGCACCCGCAAGGCCAATGCCTCGATACACTCCACCAATCCACCGCTGCCGGATTTGTCACCGTCTGGGCTCAACAACCCTAATAGTTGTTGATACAGTTGTGTCATTTCTACATGATGTTTCTGACAACGTTCACCCGTCAATGCCGTGATGCGACGCGTGCCAGCGGAGACAGCTTCTTCCGAAATTATTTCCAACTGCAAAACATCCCCTGTGTTGGATAAGTGTGTACCTCCACATAATTCACGCGAGAATTCTCCCATCGTAACCATCCGCACTGGGTCGGGATACTTCTCACCAAACAACATCATTGCACCTTGGGAACGTGCATCGGCCAGCGGTAATACTTCCCATTGGATCGACTCTTGCGCTTTCACCAACTCGTTCACATCCAACTCAATTTTCAACAACACGTCGTCGGCAACAGCTTCCATATTCGTAAAGTCAAAACGCAACCAATCCATCTCAACTTTTGAGCCTTGTTGTTGAGCATGGGTTCCAAGGTTCGTTTGCAATGCGTGGTGCAGAATATGAGTTGCCGAGTGTGCTCGACGGATTGCCTGGCGTTGCTCCTCATCAAATACCATCGTGACCTTATCGCCAGCGGACAAACACCCAGATTCTAAATATCCATAATGCAGCAATAGAGCCGCATCCTTTTGGGTATCTTCGACAATGAACAAACCGTGTTCATTTTCAATGCGTCCAGCATCACCGACTTGGCCACCCGACTCACCATAAAAGGTCGAACGATCCGTCACCACAATCAAACGCTGTCCCTGCACGGGCTCAACTCTGTCAGCAAGTTGGTCCTCGCTATCTGAGCTCGTGACAATCAGGCCCTTAATCGTTGCCGCTGCTTGGTCTTCGTCATACCCGAGGAACTCCGTCTCTTTAAGAGACCGCTTCAAACTCTCAATCGGCCCCGTTTTGAACAACTCAAACTGTGCTTTGCCCGATTCGACACCATGCTGTAACATCGCCTCTCGAAAGCCATCCCAGTCGAAGGTAAAGGATTCTTCACTGCCGATGGACTCCGTTAATTCTGGGGGAACACCGTACGTTTGATATAACTCAGCAGCAACATTTCCGTCGACAATCACCTTGCCCTGATCCTTCATGGCTGCAAATACACTATGAATACGCTCCAAGCCTTCATCCAAGGTTGTCAAGAATGTCGCTTCTTCTTGCTGAATCACACTTTGTACACGATCGGCCGTTTCCGTTAGTTCAGGATATGCCGCTTGCATTTGCTCGATCACGTTTGGTACAAGTTGATACAGAAATGGATCACTCAATCCAAGCTGGTGACCATCAAGCACAGCTCGCCGCAGCAACCTGCGGATAACATATTTTTCTTTGTTCGGCCCCGGATAAACATTTTCGTGAATTGCAAATGTGCATGCTCGAACATGGTCACATATACGACGCAAGCGGCGACCGGTTTGAGAATCTGGATCGTAGTCGACTGAGCAAATCTCTCCCGCCGCTTCCACAATAGGACGTAGACTATCAATGTGGTAATTCGTGTCAACACCCTGCATCACTGCCGCGATCCGCTCAAGCCCCATGCCCGTATCAATATTTTGGCTCGGAAGTGGTCGCAAATTTTCCGGGGGATCGCCAACGCGGTTGAATTGAGTGAACACTAAGTTCCAGATTTCAACTTCTTCGCCTTTTTCATCCAAGTAGAAAATCTCTGAACAGGGGCCACACACACCGTCAGGACCGCTTGAAGGTGCGCCCGCTGGCCAGAAATTATCATCCTCGCCCATAAAAGTAATGCGGCTTGTAGATAAACCGATTTCTGTTTGCCAAATATTCGCCGCTTCTTGGTCGTCTTGATACACCGTTACATTCAGCCGACCGGGGTCTAAGCCAAGCCACTGTTGGGTCGTGAGAAACTCCCAAGCCCATGTAATTGCTTCGCGTTTGAAATAGTCGCCGAAGCTGAAATTACCCAGCATTTCAAAAAAAGTATGGTGATAGGATGTGCGGCCAACGTTTTCAATGTCTCCGGTACGCAAACATTTCTGACTACTTGTTGCCCGGTTGAATTCTAATTTTACCTTTCCTAAGAAATGATCCTTGAACGGATTCATTCCGGCCGGAGTGAATAAGACCGAGGGATCCCACGTCGGCACTAATACATCACTAGCACATCGAGTGTGCCCTTTGGACTCATAGAAACTAAGGTATTTTTCGCGGATTTCATCAGTCTTCATTGTGCTGCGTTCTGTGGCATTGTTATGTGAGTTGTGGGAGACAATAAACAACAATTGTAGGCTAACATTGCAATCACTTCTATCAACAACCTGCTTGTCTATCTTGTGGCTTTGGTTTTACATGAAAAAACACGTTGGCATCGAGGGTTGCATTGTGCTGCCCACTATTAAATTGCTCCTCGGCTTATCAATGCTTCTCTAAAATTATTTTGCCTTTTTTATATTTTTATTTTTCCCAGTGACCAAACGTGTCACACCGCTATGCGATAGTTCTTTTGTCGTTTAGGGAACGGTCGCCTAAAAAGCAGATCACAACCTTAACAACCAAAGTAATGAGAACGTTACGTTGCGATTTGAGGTTAAACAAGAAAAATAGTAAAAGACTCTTGAATTAGCTGCTCAATGTCGATATAGTGTTCAGGTGTTCACTAGGTGGTATTTTGTACACTTTTTGATTTTTCGAGTAGTTAGCGAGTAATCTTTCGTAGTTTTTCACTTTGTTTTGACAATCAAATGTCAAAAAAAACCTCAAACCGGTTGAATTGAATTAATTAGTTATCCATAAAGGAAGAGTAAAATGGTTGCAATCAAACAAATAAGCAATAACAATTCTGAAAACCCATCAACAGACACGTCTGACAAATTGGACAAGGAAGTCACAGGTACAACAATGGAAGATAAATCCGTAGATTCCACCCAAGCAACTGAAGCTTCAGAGAAAACAGTTGCTACAGAAGCAACTCCTGCAAAGGCAGCCAAACCAAAGGCTAAAGCCAAGGCGAAAAAAACACCGAAGGCATCCAAGAGCAAATCCAAGCCAGACGCACCCAACGCTAAATTATTTGCTGACAACGCACATTTAAAAACAACATTGCAGCAGATTGAAAAACAATTTGGAGAAGGCTCAATTATGCCACTCGGCAGCGCCAAGCGTCATAAGATCGAAGGTATCCCTACCGGAAGTCTTTCGCTAGATATGGCGCTCGGTGGCCAAGGTATTCCCCGTGGGCGAATCATCGAAGTATTCGGCCCGGAGTCCAGTGGTAAGACCACACTAGCGTTACATGTTGCTGCTGAAGCACAAAAAGCTGGCGGTATCGCAGCAATGATTGATGCGGAACATGCCTTTGACCCTAGTTGGGCAAAAAAGTTAGGAGTAGAACTCGATACTTTACTTGTGAGCCAACCTAGCCATGGTGAAGAAGCAATGCAGATAACTGAGATGCTCGTGAAATCCAATGCTGTCGACGTCATTATCATTGACTCCGTCGCCGCACTCGTTCCACGCCGCGAACTAGAAGGTGAAATTGGGGATAGCCATGTCGGATTACAAGCGAGACTTATGAGTCAATCAATGAGAAAATTGACCGGAGCGATTGCAAAAAGCAAAACAGCCGTCATTTTCATCAATCAAATCCGAGAGAAGATTGGTGTGATGTTTGGTAGTCCAGAAACAACTCCCGGCGGGCGGGCCTTAAAGTTCTATTGCTCATCTCGAATTGATGTGCGACGAATTGGCCAGCTCAAAGATGGCGACCAAGTCATTGGACAACGTGTCCGTTGTAAAATCGTCAAGAACAAAGTGGCTCCGCCGTTCCGTATCGCTGAATTTGACATGATGCATACCAACGGAATCAGCTTTGAAGGTGACTTGATTGATATGGGAGTAAAGCACGGTGTGCTAACTCGCGCCGGATCTTGGTTCAAATACGGCGATACCTATTTAGGCCAAGGCAAAGAAAAGGCCCGCGCCTTTCTTGCTGAGAATAAGGAGGTCGTCGACGAAATCCAGCCGATTATATTTGCAGCGGCAGGCTTCGGACTCGATGATGTACTAGAGACGACTCCACCGCCTCAGGAAACCGAACCCAATAGTTAAATAATGACAACAATCGCTAATGATCTGCGAAACATCGCTACGACGATCATGACCAATAGGGTTGACGGGCACAATTTACGTCCGCTCAACCCTATCGTTTTTTTTCGAGTCCGCTTTATAGCAATCTTTATTATTGTCTTGGCCTTATTGCCCGCACTGATGCCGATTTCTATCTCTGCACAAACGAATTCAGCTGACCTAGCAGAAATGCTTCAGCGCACCGCCCGCACAGTATCCCCGGCAATCATGGCAATCGGACAGATCGAAAAGACCTCGGCAAAACAACAACGAATAGACAGATGGACGATGGGCGTTGCAATTAGTGATGACACCGTAATCTGTGCCGCCCATCTTTTACCACGCGGTAATGACTGTGAATATGTGCTGGCCGAGACTATTCATAAGAACACCATCGACAACAAAAATGTGACTAATCAGCCACGGTTACAACTTATTGCAATCGAATATGACTATGACATTGCCGTTTTTAAGACCACCGGAAATAAATACCCTTTCATTCCGGTTGCTCCGGCAAAAAAACTGGCAACGGCCGAAATCGTCATTGGATTTGGAAATCGCAGTAACTCTTTCACTCGAGACAAACTAGACATTCGCCTTGGAATTGTGTCCGACAGCGAACGATATCTGCTACACAA
>JAYZBF010000093.1:0-6065 GCA_036338835.1 Planctomycetota bacterium | reverse complement strand
GCCGGTTTATAGTATGGATCAACTAAGCACAGTAGCGCGGGAGCACAAGATTCGCTTAGCCGCGATCGCTGTGCCATCTCAAGTAGCTCAATTGATTGCTGACGAAGTTGTGAAAATCGGAGTTGAAGGTATTTTGAATTTTGCGCCGGTTACCATTAATGTTCCAGACAATGTACGAGTGATCGGCGTGGACCTCGCTATGGAGTTGGAACAACTAGCTTTTACCGTTGCGAATCGATAAAAGGGCTTTTCTGGTTTCTTGTTTAAATATGCTCACCGGAAAAAATCTCCATTTCTATGAATTGCGCGCGATACTCTGCTGGTCGTGAATTGGTTTTTTGGGTATATAATACGGGCTATTCATTAGTAAAAATGTTAATTTGTTGGTGGATAAGATACCCCGTAGTGTAATGGTAACACCTGGGTTTTTGGTTCCCATATTCTAGGTTCAAATCCTAGCGGGGTAGTTACTAGCCGCTGTAGTATGTTTGTACTATGGCGGCTTTTTCTTTGACGGTTCATTAAACTGTGTACGTGTGGGGAGATATCATGCCGGAATTTGTTCACCAGCGTCACAAGCAGGTAACGTCTTTGAGAACGCCGCGGGAGTTGATCATTGCTTGCCCAGAAATGCAGAGCCACATTAATGTATCGCGCATGGTGCGGGCTGCTGCCTGTTGTGGAGTCACTCGATTTATTGCTTGCGGAAATATAACGATCGACCCCAAAATATCGCGCGGTGGTGAGCAACACATGGATTTTGAAGTGCGTCGCAGTTTGCGTCCGGTTTTGCAAAAATTGAAAAATGAAGGCTACCCGCTAATAGGCCTCGAACAAACAACCAATTCACAAGACATCCATCAGTTCAAATTCCCCCCGAAGTGCGTTTTGATTATTGGCCATGAACGCAAAGGGATTGTTAATGATGTACTCGAGATACTAGATCAGACGATCGAAATCCCAGTGTGGGGAGAACCGTTTTCATATAACGCTGCAACCGCCGCTAGTATGGCACTCTATGAATACTGCCGCCAATTTCCAAACTAGTCGGGTAAACTTGGACCACTCATTAATGCCGGTGAACATTAATTAATTCTAGATTGTGTCGCGGTGGCTTGTGCTGGGATCGGTTGGCACATCTGAGGCGTTTGTCGGTAGAATTCCCTTGTCCCGGCAGAATTATTGAAAGAAAGTCAGCATCGATTGCATTGTTACTGAGGTGTTGTAACATGTTATTATTCACGTCCTATTGATAAATGTTTGTTCAAGCACTTTAGAGGGTTGGTATCCAAGTTGGTACGCAAGTTTTTTCCGCTATTAATTTTGCTCGGTTTATTAGGGGCTGTTGTTTGGGCAGTCAGTATGGGAACTTTACCGCGCGCTGATTTCGTGTTCAACAATGGCGCAGAAATCAAAACGATGGATCCAGCGCAAGCCACAGGAAGTCCTGAGGGCCGTGTCATCAATGCATTGTTCGAGGGTTTATTGCGGTCGATGCCAGCGGGCGAGCCTGATGAATTGGGACGAATTCCGATGAAACCGGTTGCGCGAGGCATGGCGGACCGTTTTACAGTAACCGCGGACGGTACCGTATATCGTTTTCACATTCGCGAAGACGCGCGGTGGACCAACGGAGACCCAGTCACAGCTACAGATTTTGCTTGGTCCTGGATGCGGTTTCTTCACCCAGAGACAGCCTCGGAGTACAACTATCAGTTGTTCTACGTCCGGGGAGCTGAGAAGTTCAACACGGTTCAATTAGCAGTGGGCGATAAGGTAGAGGTCGAGTTAGCGGATCGCAAGACGCCGGAGTTATTTCCCCGAGGTACGATTCGCCGAGGTATTTTGCGGGATTTGATATTACCGGCTGCTGACACCGCTGACAGGGACAACCAAGAAGTTGAAGCGGCAGACGGCGTCGAGGCAATTTCGGGCAAAGCTATTTTTATCGTTGAGTTTCAAAACGAGTCGAGCAGCACTGCAGCAACGGAGACCATCGCCTACGCTGTCTCCGCGGATGGTTCACTGGCGGGGATCGACGAGCTCAAGCAAACCTACACGGGCAATTTTCCATTATCCGATATTCAACCTTGTAAACACGTTCTTTACGACTTCAACGAAGTTGGTATCCGAGTGTTATCTTCCCAAGACTTAGAAGTCACACTGAACAGCGCGACAGCATTTTTTCCAGAGCTGGTTGCGTTCTATCCGTTGCATCCGGTGCACCGTGGTTGTGTTGAACAGTATGGTGCACGGAGATTTACTAAAGCCGAGCATATTGTGAGCAACGGTCCCTTTCGTCTCATAGAGCGACGCATTCGTGATCGCATTCGTTTGACGAAAAACGAACAGTACTGGAACGCTGCGGAAGTTGAATTGGAAAGTATCGATGTGATGTCGATTCAATCAGAAACAACTAGTCTTAACATGTATTTAACAGGTCAACTTGACTGGGACACAACTCCACCAAATACGATGATCCCTATTTTGAAGAAACGCGATGATTTTGTGTCGACACCGTTTCTTGCGTCGTACTTTTATCGAGTCAACACTGAAAAGCCTCCGCTTAATAACCCTTTGGTGCGTCGCGCTCTGAACCTTGCAATTGACAAACGCTCCATCGTCGACAATGTCGTCAAAGGGGGGCAATCGCCGGCTAGTAGTTTCGTACCACCGGGAATGAATGGGTATGAAGGTTATCGGGGAAGTGGGCACAATGTGAAACTCGCTCGTCAATTACTTGCAGAGGCTGGCTACCCCAATGGTAAAGGGTTGCCGCAGATAGAGATTCTGTACAATACCGCTGACAGTCATCGTGATATTGCCGAGGTTATTCAGCAGGATTGGAAAAAGAATCTAGGTATTAACGTCGTCCTGCGGAACTTGGAATGGGGATCGTTTCTAGATTCACTGCGAACTGGCGACTATATGGTGGCGCGATCGGGCTGGATTGGCGACTATCCAGATCCCAATACATTTCTAGATATGTTTGTTACCGGCGGTCCCAACAACCAAACAAACTGGGGCAATGCCAAATATGACAACAATATTAAACTGGCCAAGAGTGAACCGGATCCGGCGGTAAGAATGCAATTGTTTGTTGAGGCGGAGACGATTTTAATGAAGGAACAGGCCATCATGCCGATTTATTTTTACGTTTCCAAAAACATGGTACAGCCGCGCATCGAAGGGTTTCATGCTAATTTGCAGGATATCCATCCATTGCACTTGATCAAGATCCGCCGCGAAAAATCTACAGCAAATGACTCGATCAGCGAGGACACAAACTAATGCAGGTATTGGTTTTTCTATTGAAACGTTTTGGCTGGATGTTGATTACGGTTTGGGTCGTGTTTACGTTATCTTTTTTCTTGATGCGAGCTATTCCAGGTGGCCCCTTAAATGGTGAACGCGTTTTGTCCGAATCAGTGCGAGCTCAATTAGAGCAGCGTTACAATTTGGATGACCCATTATTTGTGCAATACACAACTCATTTATGGAATACGATTTGCTTTGATTTTGGTCCTAGCTACAAGCTTCAAGACTTCACGGTTAATGAAGTCTTGGCTCAAGGGTTTCCGGTTTCCGCTGCGTTGGGCATTTTGGGGATGACCTTTGCACTTTTATTGGGGATGACTGCTGGCGTGGTTTCGGCTGTCCGTAGAACCAGCATTTATGATTTCTCGTTTATGCTATTTGCGACTCTAGGAATTGCCATCCCCAGTTTTGTGTTAGCGTCTATGGCGATTGTCCTGTTCGTGTTTTACTTCCAATTATTCCCAGCGGCTGGTTGGGGCGAGCTGAAGCAGATTGTGCTTCCTGCGATGTGTTTAGGCGCTCCGTTCGCTGGCTATATTGCTCGCCTTACACGAACTGGGATGCTGGAAATATTGAGCAATGATTACATACGAACAGCTTATGCCAAAGGACTCAGCACTCGGACGGTTATCTTGCGTCATGCATTGCGAGGTTCGATTTTACCAGTGGTTTCCTACTTAGGACCGGCTTGTGCTGGCATCTTAACGGGGTCCTTAGTACTGGAAAAAATCTTTGCGATTCCAGGTATGGGGAGCCATTTCATCGAAGCCGCGCTGCAGCGGGATTTTACTTTAGGGATGGGGGCTTTGTTGACGTATACCGTATTGCTCTACGTCATGAACACACTCGTTGACTTATCCTATTCCATCATTGATCCCCGCGTTGTGTTGGAGTAGTTGGCTTAATTGCTTGATAAGCCGAGGCGTAACTCAAATTAAAACCTAGTACAGCAACTAACATGACCACACGATTGCTTGATTAAACACCTTCTATGAATCAAATACCAACTTCAAAACCTGACGAGCAACCGGACAAGTCGTCTAAACGGACGGAGTTGCAGCGGTTAGCGGAAGTCATGGCAGACGCCCGTATGCAACAGGGCGTGTCGCTGTGGTCCGATGGGTGGAAGCGTCTGAAGCGTAACCGCGTGTCGATGATTTCGTTGTGGACATTAGTAGTTATTGTCGTGTTCGCAATCCTCACTCCGGCTCTGCCACTGCAGTCGCCAATTTTCCAGAATGTCAAACAACGCGAATTATTACCGCCTGAATTCAAGACATTTAAATTGGGCATTGCCGAATATACCGAAACTCTCGCGTCCAAGCGGCAAGAACTAAAAGACATGAGTACGTCAGACGACCGGGCAGCACTGCAAGCGGAAATTGAAGGATTAGAGGCGCGCCATCCGATTAATATCTATTGGAATGATCCAAACTTTATTTCTAAGCCAATGATTGAATTTCGGATCTTTGTTTTTGGTGATTATTGTATTCCCTCGATTTGTGGCACGGACAAACTTGGGCGAGATGTTTTGTCACGAGTTTGTTGGGGTTCGCGAGTATCACTTGCCTGTGGCTTAATCGCTACGATGGTTTCATTAATGATAGGTGTCAGTTACGGAGCAATCTCGGGCTATTTTGGTGGCCGCATTGACAACATCATGATGCGAATTATTGACGTTGCCTATTCGATTCCTTTTATCTTCATTGTCATATTTATCATGTCATTTTTGTCCGCGCCCAAAGTTCGCGATGCTTTACATGCATACGGAATTAATCAAATCACAGTGTTCTTTTTGATGATTGGTGCGATCTATTGGCTGACAATGGCACGGGTTGTCCGCGGGCAAGTGTTGTCCTTGAAAAACGAACAGTTTGTTGATGCCGCCAAGACAATTGGTACGAGTAAGTGGGGGATTATTTTTAAACACCTAGTGCCCAACGTGATGGGGATTGTGATTGTTTATTTGACACTGACGATACCGGCTGTAATTCGTTTTGAAGCGTTTCTGTCTTTCTTGGGGATGGGGGTCCAAGCGCCTGATATCTCATGGGGGATGTTAGTAAACGAAGGGATTCAAGTGATCACTCCGATTCGAATCTATTGGTGGATGATTATATTCTCCGGATTCGCTTTGGCGTTAACTTTGTTCTCCTTAAATTTCCTCGGTGATGGAGTTCGTGATGCATTGGATCCCAAGTTAAAGAACCGTTAGCCGCGAAGAGAGTTTCAAAGCAAGTCAATTATATATCCAGCAGTGATAGATTTAAAATTTTAAGAAAGTAATCGATGGGCCAGCCCATATTACAAGTGAAAAACCTAGAAGTCGAATTTGTGACGGACGACGGTATTGTCCGCGCTGTTAACGACATTAGTTTTGATCTGTACCCGGGGGAAACCTTAGGGATTGTGGGGGAATCGGGTTCGGGTAAGTCGGTAACCAATTTGACGGTGTTGGGGTTGATTCCACAGCCACCGGGTCGAGTGGTAAATGGGGAAGCCTTGTTCGATGAACATGATTTACTGGAATTGTCGCATCGTCAATTTCAGACGATTCGCGGGAAACGCATCGCGATGATTTTCCAAGACCCGATGACGGCTCTCAATCCATTCTTGACGATCCAAGATCAATTGATTGAAGTCAGTATGTTACACCTCGGGCATACTCGGGCTGCAGCCATCCAGCATGCTGTGGAGTTGCTCGAGTTAGTTGGTATTCCGGCAGCGGCGAGCCGGATCACTGAATA